>NZ_JBSGXP010000083.1:0-37641 GCF_053610105.1 Kitasatospora sp. NPDC054939
GAGGGCCTTCTGCGCTTCGCGCTTGTCGGCCTTGCCCGAGGCCGGGTCCGCGAGGATCCGCGCGATGGCCACCGCGTTGTCCTCGGCCTGGGCGAGCCGCAGGCCGGTGGCGAGGAAGGTGGTGCGGTCGGCGGCGGTGCCGTCGAGGGCCTTCTGCGCTTCGCGCTTGACGGCCTTGCCCGAGGCCGGGTCCGCGAGGATCCGCGCGATGGCCACCGCGTTGTCCTCGTCCTGGGCGATCCAGCGCCCGATCTTGAGGAAGTGGCGCAGGTCGTCGACGGTGCCGTCGAGGGCCTTCTGCGCTTCGCGGTTGACGGCCCTGCCGGTGGCGGGGTCCGCGATGATCCGCAGGATCGCGACCCGCAGGTCGTCCTCCGACATCGTGTCGTACGGCGAGTCAGCGTCCGCGACTGCGGCCATCACGACCGCGGTGCCCTGTGCCGCGGACGTCCCGGTGCCGGCGAGGGCCGGTGTGGACAGGAGCAGGGCCGGTGCCAGGGCACCTGCGGCCACGGCGAGTGCCGCGCGGGACAGCTTCATGATTCCCCCCCAGGGATCGATGATCGGCCGGGAACGCGCGTCCCCGACCCCGGGGCTGCATCACCGGCGGCGGATCCTCACCGCCGGGGACGCGTCCCCGGTGCGGGAATCCTGTCCCGGCGGGACGGCCCCGCGCATTGCCCGGACCGGGCAGTCTTTGCACGGATTGCTTGCCGACATGGTGCACGAGTTTCCGGTGTGGCAGCCCTGTACGGTCGGCGGGCCGTCGAGCGCGACTGTCGGCCGCTTGCTCGCCGGGTCACAGGTCCCGAAGGAGGGGCAGGAGCGCACCGGGCTTCGGGTCGGCCTTCGCGAGCGCGCTGGTCCCGGCGGCCGCAAGGACGTTGACCTGGTCGCGGGTCGAGGTGGCAGCGCCATCGAGGGCGGCCTGGAGGTACGGGTGCGCGGCGCCGGGGATCATGGCGCCGAAGCCGAAGTTCTCGGGACGGGGCCAGGCGTGGCCCTGCGGCTGGTGGAGGGCTTGGGCGATGTCGCTGAAGGGGTTGGCGGCACCGAAGGCCGCGAGGGTGGTGACGGCGGCGAGGGCGGTGGTGGCGGGCAGGGCGGCGACGAGTGCGGGGAGTTCCGCGGCAAGGCCGCGGGCCGCGTCGGCCGCGCTGATGCCGGCCGCTGTGGCGAGGGCGTTCAGGAGATCGGCGGGGACGACGGCGGTGATGTCGACGCCGGTGATGCCGGCGGCGGTGATCGGTGCGCCGGAGCCGTCACGGATCCAGGAGAGGAACGCGTTCGCGGTCAGCGGTGACGTTCCCACCAGGGCCAGCACCTGTCCGAGCGCTGCGCCGGTGGTGGAGGTGGCTGTGCTCTCGCTCATCGGGGTCCTTACGTTTTTGGTGTGTTGATTCCGGTCACTCGTAGGATCGGGAGACCCAGGGATGCCGGGTGTGGCTCTGCGGGGTCAGCCCTTCGGTGGCTTGAAAGGATTGGCCGCCCGGCATCCCGCGACGACTCGACCACTCATTGGGATGCGCGCGACAAGATCGCTTGGTAGGGACACGTTGGCGAGGTCGTCTGCTGGGCCCGAACTGGAACGACTTCGGAGGTGACCGTGACCGAGCTGTGGGCCGGTACGGATGCGGGTAAGGCCGAGCATCACTGCGTGGTGATCGACACCGACGCCAAGCGGAAACTGTCGCGGCGCGTGGTCAACGACGAGACCGCCCTGCTCCAGCTGATCAGCGATGTGCTGGAGCTGAGCGACGGGGAACCGGTGACCTGGGCGATCGATCTGAACGCCGGCGGGGCCGCGCTGATGATCGCTCTGCTGAGAGACAACGGGCAGCGGGTCCTCTACATCCCCGGCCGCACCGTCCACCACGCCTCCGGCTCCTACCGGGGCGACGGCAAGACCGACGCGAAGGACGCCTTCGTCATCGCGGACCAGGCCCGCATGCGCAGCGACCTCCAAGAGATGCACCGCGGCGACGACATCGCCGTCGACCTGCGATTCGCCGCCAAGGCGGATCGCAGCGCTCTGACCCGCAGATTTGATCGCTACCTGATGTCTCGCTAGCTTGTGAGTGTGGTCACGAACCAGGTGAAGCGGGCGTTCAAGTACCGCTTCTATCCGACGGATGCGCAGGCGGCCGAGCTGTCGCGCACGTTCGGGTGTGTTCGCAAGGTCTACAACCTGGCGCTGGCAGCCCGCACGGAGGCGTAGACGCTGCGTCAGGAGCGGGTCGGCTACAACGCCACCTCCGCGCTGCTCACGGCGTGGAAGAGGACCGAGGATCTGGCCTACCTGTCCGAGGTCTCCTGCGTCCCGTTGCAGCAGGCGCTGCGGCATCTGCAGGGGGCTTTTGGGAACTTCTGGGCGAAGCGGGCGAAGTATCCGACGTTCAAGTCCCGGAAGAAGTCGCTGAAGTCCGCCGAGTACACCATCAGTGGTTTCCGCTTCCGCGACGGCCGGCTGACCCTGGCGAAGATGACCGAGCCGCTGGACATCGTCTGGTCCCGGCCCCTGCCCCAGGGCGCTTCGCCGTCCACGGTCACCGTCAGCCAGGACAGTGCGGGACGCTGGTTCGTCTCGATGCTGTGCGACGGCCGGCCCGCGATGCCCGCACCGGTCAACCGCGCGATCGGCGTGGACGCCGGTATCACCGCGCTGGTGACGCTCTCCACCGGAGAGAAGATCACCAACCCGAAGCATGAACGCGGGGACCGGGACCGCCTGGCCAAGGCTCAGCGGGAGCTTTCCCGCAAGGCCGAGGGCGACGGTTCGAACCGGGCGAAGGCCCGCCGCAAGGTCGGGCGCGTCCACGCGCGGATCGCCGACCGGCGCAGGGACTTCCTGCACAAGCTCACCACTCGACTCGTCCGCGAAAACCAAGTGGTCGTGATCGAGGACCTGACCGTCCGGAACATGCTCAAGAACCGCAGGCTCTCGCGCGCCATCGCGGACGCGAGCCGGAGCGAGCTGCGGTCGATGCTGGAGTACAAGGCCCGCTGGTACGGGCGCGAGGTGGTCACCGTGGACCGGTGGTTCCCCTCGTCCCAGCTGTGCTCGGCCTGCGGCACTCTGCACGGCGCGATGCCGCTCGACGTCCGCGAGTGGACGTGCTGCGGCTGCGGGACGACCCACGATCGGGACGTCAACGCAGCGCGCAACATTCTGGCCGCCGGGCTGGCGGTGACAGCCTGTGGAGACGGTGTAGGACCTCAACGGAGCACTCCGGGCGGGCAGTCGTCGGTGAAGCAGGAAGTCGTCCCAGCACCCCGCACAGGTGGGGTGTCTCAGCCGCGAGGCTGAGGGGAATCTCCTTCCTTCAGGGGGGAGAGGATGTCAAGTCTGCTCCTCGTGAGGGGTGGTGCTCGGTCCGGCGGTGGTCAGCAGTGGCTGCGCGCCTGCTTGATGCCCGGTTCGGCACGGTGGAGGTCGAGGGTGGTGGAGAACGTCTGCCGGGCGGTGGCGAGTGTGTCGGCGAGAGGCTGGTACTTCGTGTCCTCCAGGGCAGCCACCCGGGCCAGCTCTGCGGCCGTGTTCAGCCGGGCCACCGCGATGTCCCAGGAGTTGTCCGACGAACCACCGGACTGTGGTTCGGGCATCCGGTCGGGCAGCTTCCGCACCAGCGCACAGGCCAGCTCGCCGTCGCTGCTGACCTGTCGGTCGGCGGACCCGGCCGAGCTGCAGGCGGCGAGGGCCAACGTCATGACGGTCAGTGGAACAAGACGCTTCATCATGGATTGTTTCCTTCCCCCGGTCGAACGCACCCGATCACCATAGGGGATGCGCCTCGACCTGGGGCAGGGGTGGCAACTCGGATGGCCGGACCGCCGGTTGGGGAGCCGGTCTGGGCCGGGTTCAGGCCCAGTGCTCCGCGGGCCTCGAACGCCACGTCGGGTGAACAGGGGGCGCAGGGCCTCACCAGAAGCGGTAGTGGGCCACCGCCCTTGCGAGGTACTGCTTGAGGGGGACCGGGTCCTGGTCGGAGTCGGCGGGGAGCCACAGGGGCTCGCCGTTCTCGTCGCGGCCGAAGCAGTCGGGGCGGCGCCTGCCTACCGCGTCGGCGATGTCCCAGGTCAGCTGTGGTCCGGTGTCCCACATCACCCACTGTTCGGCCGAGAGCCCCGTGCGCAGGCGCGACTTCTGCACGTCACGGCGGATGCCGACATTGCCGACGTCCTCCCAGGTTTCCCGCAGCCGTGAGATGCGGGCGGCGCGGTACGCGCGACCCTGGGCGTCCAGAGCGCGTGGACCCAGCGGCCAACGCCGGTCGATGATCACCGTTCGGTCCACCGGGTTGAACAGCCGGGGGTAGCGCTTGGCCAGGACCGGAACCGGCTGTGCTCCCGCGGCCCGCAACGAGCGCAAGGCCTGTGCGAACAGGGCCTGCACGTCCTCTGCGGTCTGCCGCCACCGCGCCGACTCGGCCTGCTCCCATGCCGCGTGCCGTTCGGCGTCGGAGGACGCCCGTCGCCGTTCGGCCGCCACCATGTCCTCGAAGTCCGACACCCTGCACCCCTCGCTGCGGTGGACACCGCGGCGGCCCCGCCCCGGTGTACGTCGCCAGCATAGGGATCCCGGGTTCGGCTGTACGGCCGTTTGCGAGGAGTGGCGGCGCACTGGTGGACGCGGACCGCGGCCGCCGGGGTCCCCGGGGTGGACGCGGGTTCGAACGGCTCGGACGGGGCAACCGGCCGGACCGGCTGCCCCGCCGCTACACCCGGCCGATCGGGACACGGGGGTCGGCGCCGGGCCCGTCCGTGCCGGGCCCGTCCGTGCCGGGCCCGTCCGTGCCGGGCCCGTCCGGGCCCGGCCCCGACGGGCACGCCGGTGCCTCAGGGCATCCTGCCGCCGGCGTTGCGGATCAGTTGCTGGAGCACCTTCAGGGTGGTGACGTAGTCCGTGTCGTCGATGCCCTCGTGGAGGGCGGCGCGGATCGCGGGGGCGTTGCGCGACAGGTCGGTCCGGGCCTGCTCGCCCTCCTCGGTGAGCCACCACCGGTCCTGGTCGTCCCGCCTGAGCCAGCCGCGTTCGAGGAGCACGGCGGCCTCGGCCGCCAGGTCGTCCTCGGGCCGGATGTACAGGGCCATGGCCTTCCGCAGTTCGGCGACGGTCATCCCCTCGCCGTCGGGGGAGATGTCGTTCACCGACAGGTTGCGCAGCAGCCACAACTGCGGCTGGGTGTAGCCCTTCTCGACCTGTCGGGCCCGGGTGAAGGCGATCAGCGCCTCGTAGGCCATGCCGGTCCAGTAGGCGGCGGGCTGTCCGGCGAGTTCGGCATCCGACATCTGTCGGTTCGTCATGGAGCTTCTTCCTTGCAGTGGTTCGGATCGGAGTCTGTGCCGCAGGCGGGCGCCCAGTGCGGTGCGTCCGGGTGGTCAGTCGACCGCGACGGTGTTCTGGGCGGCGCCGATGCGCCAGGCGCCGTCCTCCTTGACGAGGATGTAGAACGGGCGGCCCTCGGGCCGGTCGGCGATCCGGGTGCCGTCGGGGCCCACCGGCTGCTGGCGGACGTTCACCGCGGCGACGTCGGGCCGCAGGAAGAGCACGCGCTCGACGTCGTAGACGGCGGTGGACTCGGCCGTCGCCCCGGGCAGCACCTTGCGGGTGAAGTCCGAGATCTCCTCGAAGCCCGACAGCCGCTTGCCGTGGCCGGTGGTCCACACCGGGTCCTGTCGGCGGAAGAGGCCCAGGAACCGGTCGACCAGCTCGTGCTGCTGGGCGTGCTCGACCTCGGCCACCAGGTGCCGGATCGCAGCGAGGTCGGCGTCGGTGTCCGGGCCCTCGGGGGCGCCGAACACCTCGACGGGGCGGTAGGAGCCGGACGCCAGCTCGGCCACCGCGCCGGGCCGCTCCGGCCGCCAGCCCAGCGCGGTACGCGCCGCGGCGCCGCTGACGCTCTGGTCGAGGGCGAGCGCATCCGCGAAGAGGGCTCCGACGACCTCGGCGGCCTGCTCCACGGTCACCGTGCGCGGGTCGGCGAGGATCCCGGCCGCACGCCCGGCGGCCCGGGCGAGGTCGCGCACCGGTACGGCCGACTCGCCGACGCCGTGCCACACGGTGCCGGCCGGGGCCCGCTCGACGACGGCGACGAACAGCTCGGCCAGGTCGTCCACGTGGACGGTCGGCCAGCGCACGCCTTCCTCGCCGTAGTACTCGGGCACCCCCTGGCTGCGGGCCCGGTCCACCAGAATGGCGGGGATGCCGCCGCCGCGCCCGTACACGATGGCCGGCCGCACGACGGCCGCCCGCACGTCCTCGGCGGCCTCGGCCAGGACCCGCTGTTCGATCTGCGGGCGGTAGCCGACGAGGGCGACCGGGTTGGTCGGGGCGTCCTCTCCCACCTCCTGGGCCTCGCCGGTCGCACCCAGCACCCACACGCCGCTGGTGTAGACGAACGGACGGCCCGTGCCGCGCAGCGGGGCGGCCAGCGCCTCGATCACGGCCAGGTCGACCTCGGCGTCGCCGCTCGGGGGAGCCAGGTGGACCACCGCCTCGATCTCCGGGGTCACCGCGCCGGCCAGCGAGGCCGGGTCGGCGGTGTCCCCGACCAGCTGCGCGTGCCAGCCGCGGCCGGGCTGCGGCTGCGACCCGCGGGTGAGGGCGACGACCTGGTGGCCGGCCGCGACGAGGTGGTCGGTGACCGCGGACCCGATGTAGCCGGTGGCGCCGGTGAGCAGAACCTTCATGGCGTTTCCTGTCTTGAGGGGCGAGACGTGTTGTCCCGCCGGATGGTTGGGCGGTGTGCGTCGAAGCCACGCAGGTGGCTCCGTCACCGCGTGGTCGGCCGCGGGAACCCGGTGAAGGGCCCGCCCCGGCCGGAGACGTGGCCGGCGGCCGGGGTGGCCCGGGTCCCCCAGCGGTCGAGCACCGCGTAGGCGGGTTGCCACCGGTGCAGGTAGGCGGCGCGGTCCGCGGAGTCGGGCAGGAGCTGGGCCAGGACGGCGGTTGCGGTCCGCTCGGGGGCGCCGTCCAGGAGCCATGGGAGCATCCGTGCCGCATCGGCTCGGATCCTCCGGGCGTGGACGTGCCCGAAGTGCTCCCATTCCCCCTCGCTCAGAATGGTCTGGACCAGTGGGAAGATGGCCTCCTCCTCGTGGCGGAGGTGCCCGCGCAGACCGGCGACCAGCGAGCCGGTGAGGTCGCCGAACAGCCCGAGGCCGAGGTCGGGACCGTCCAGTGCCTGGTCGATCGCCTCCAACAGGCGTGCGAGCACGGCATGTTCGGCCTCGATCACCTCCAGTCGCACCAGCGAGCAGGGGCGGCCGTGCAGGGCCCGGCGCAGGCCGGGCCAGAGCGCGTCGTCCTCGGCGGCGTGGTGGGCGTCCAGCGCCTCGCGGAACAGCTCCCAGCCCGCGGCGCTGCGCAGCACGCTGCGGGGATCGGGATCGGCGCGGGCGGTGGCTCGGGCAAGGTGGTGCAACTCCCTTCGTAGCGCGTCGTGCATCGCGTACGTCACGGTCATGTCGAGTCGGTCTCTCACGTCTGTCTGACTCCTGGTGCCGGTGACCGGGTGAGCCGGTGTCAGGCAGTGGCACCATGACTGGTTCCTCCGGGAACAGAGCAGCGGAAAGCCACGCCTGGCAGCGCGGGGCATGGGGAAGGGCAGCCGGTCGGGCCGGACGGAGGGGATCGGCTCCCGACCCGGAGCCGCCCCGCTCCTCAAGGCTCCCGTGAGCCCCATGCCGGATCAACACCGACTTCGTGCGTTGATCGATAACCCGACGGTTATCGCCGCCCGGGTGCGGCAGCGGACGACCCGACAGCAGGACGCCCTCGCGCGGGCGAACCGCGGCTGCAGCGACGTCCGCCCGGCGCGCTCGCGGATCCGGCCGCCCCGGGCGCCGGGCTGTGATGGTGTGGACCTCCGTGCCCAGGTCCGTGGAGGTCCCGTGTCCCGAACGCCCCAGGAGATCTTCCAGAGCTACGTCCTCGCCGGGCCCCTGTCCCGCGATGCCGACGCCCTTGCCGAGAACTTCACCCCGGACGGTGTCCTGGAGATGCCTCTGCTGCCCGACGGCGCCGCCTTTCCGCGGCGGCTGGTGGGCCGGGAGGCGATCCGCAGCGCGATGGCGGCGTACTACGAGCGGCAGGGGGAGGACGGGCGCCGGCCGAACCTGGAGAAGTCCGGGTACGTGCTGCACACCACGGCCGACCCGGCGGTGTTCATCGCCGAGATCGACACGGTCTTCGACGCGGACGGCGACGCCGGCGCGGAAGGCGCGAACGGCGCGAACGGCGCGGACGACGGGGGAGCGGCGGAGGGGACGACCGTCTCGCTCGTGCAGATCTTCCGCGTCCGCGACGGAAGGATCGCTCTACTGCGCGACTACTTCGCGCCCGGCCTGCTGGACTGAGCGCGCGCCCCGGTGCCGGCGGGGGAGCGCCCCGCCCGGTGACGGCCCGGGGCCGGTGGGTCCCGCGCCCGCCCGGCCCCGTCGTCGTACGGCGGCGCGGTCAGCCGGCCGCGGGGTCCACGGCGGCGAGCAGGGCCGACAGGCGCACCTCGTCGGCGGCCCAGGCGGTGGCGTACCACTGCCCGCGCCACTCGCTGAGCAGGACGCGCTGGCGGTCGTCGTCGCGGTGGTAGCGCAGGGTGCCGTCGACGGTCGCCGGGCCGGGGGCGAAGTCGCGGCGCAGCGTCTCCAGGAGGGCGGACGGCTCGCCCGCTCCGTCGAGGGCGAGCGAGGTGCCGTCATGGTGGACGGGTGCGTCCCAGATCCGGGAGTGGACCACGTCCGAGAAGCGGTCGGCGTACGGCTTCCACGCGGCGGACGGCGTCACCTCGTCGAAGGAGATCACCACCGGCGGGTCGTCGGAGCCGTCGAGACGCACGGCCAGGACCCACACGCCCTGGTTCTCGACCATGAACGGCAGCAGGCCCAGGGCCTGGACCGGGTCGATCGTGCGCTCCTCCTGCTCCTCCACGCCGTCGGGCCAGTGCTCGTCGTCCTCGGGCCAGTAGTAGAGCTCCTCGCGGCCCAGCCGGTCGGCGCCGATCACGGCGTCGTCGTTGCCGAACTCCCGCAGGACGGGGGCGCCCTGGGCCAGGGAGAACCATTCGCGCACCGAGGCGGGCACGGCGCGGCCGTGGACGGTCTCGAAGCGGTCGAGCGCCTCTGCGGCGTCGGCGGAGACCGTCAGGTCCATCCCGGCCAGTTCGGCCGCGCGGGTGTGGAAGCGCAGTGTGCGTGCGGTGGTCTCGGGCACCCTCGGGCACCCCCCTTCCGTGCGTCTGCCGGCCCGGGTGCCCGCAGGATGGGGGTGACCCTAGCGGACGTGCCCGACAGTTCCACAGCCGCGGAGCACCGATCTGCCGACGGGCTTGGAACGCTTACTGCCGAGTTCTTCGAGTGCCGGGCTCACGTAGGCGTCCATGGCGCTCATCCTGCCCGACGGCAACGGTGCAGCGCCCGATCGCCGATGTCGTCCGCCGGCTCTTCGAAGGTCCGACATCCCTGCTCCCGCCACTGCTCCAGCCGGGCGGACTGTCCGGCCGGGTGCGGGACACGGCGTCCCGTCGCGATGGTTCGGATGCGTCGTGCTGCTAGAACGGCCGTCTGGCCGGATCTCGAACGATGCCGACGAGGGTGCTCCGCGGGTCGGGACTCCCGGTCGCACCTACCGCCGGCGGGTCGTGGTGCCGACGGCGGCACACTCGTCGGCAGCTGGAGGCGGCTCATGGACGGACCGAGCGGCGTACAGCCCCCGGCGATCAGGCGGTTGCGGTACGACAGCGGCGTTCTGACCGTCTCCTGGAGCGGGCCCGGGCAGCCCAACGCCGGGGTGACGTACGTGGCGCAGGTGGTGAACGAGGGCCGCACGGTCGCGGAGGCGTGGGCCGGGGCGGCGACCGATGCCGCACTGCCCCTCTCCACGGTGCCGGGTGAGACCTACCGGGCCCGGATCGCGATGTACGTCCTCGCTTCGGGGCCGACGCTCTCTCCCGCGGTCACGGTCGTCACCGACACCTTCCCGATCGAGCGGGCCGAGACGGATCCGGTGAGCGGATCCCTGACGCTGTCCTGGAAGGCCGCGGACACCGACGACTTCCTGGTGCGGCTCGTGGTCAACGGCACCGCGTCGGCCCCGGAGGCCCCGGTCGCGGGAGGTTCGTTCGTCCTGGAGCAGCCACCACCGGCGGGCGCGACCGCGGCGGCCGCGCTCGCCCGCGTCCGAACGGTCGAGGGAGTGGTGTCCATCGGCCCGGACGGGCCCGGCTTCGCGGTACCGACCGAGCGGCCCGAGCTGCGCGCGGTCGCGTTCGACGCCGGTCTGCTCTCGGTGGCCTGGAGCGCCGTCCCCGCCGCGGACGCCTACCGGATCACCGTGGTGAACGATCACGGGGTGTTCCTCCCGGCCGTCGAGGTCGACGCACCCGCCACGACGGTCGAGTCGGAGCCCGGTGTCACCGACGCCGGTGCCTACCGGGTCGTCGTCCAGGCCGTCGGCAGGGCCGGGTCCGGTCCGGCGTCGGCCTCGCTCCCGATCCTGCTCACGGCTCCGGCCGTCACCACGGTGACGTCGGACGGCGCGACGGTCTCGATCGACGTGGAGCCTCCGGATTTCGCACCCACCGGGTACGACGCCGTCCTGTTCCGCGACGGCGTACCGGTTCACCGGGAGAGCCTGGGCCCCGGCCCGACGCTGCTCATCGCCGTCCCGCAGCCGCTGCCGTGCGGCGCGGCGTACGCGGTGTCGGTCCGCGGGCGGGTCGGGCGCTCGGTCGGTCCGGCGGTGACGGCCCCGGTCGTACCGGCCGTGCCGGCGGTCACGTCGGTGGTCTGCGACGAGGACCTCGTGGTGGCCGCGTCGGCCGGTGGGCTGGCCGAGGGGGTGGCGATCGAGGCGGTGCTGTCCGTGGACGGGGTTCCGGGTGCGCCCCAGCAGGTGGGCCCGGACGGCACCGCCGTCTTCACCGTGCCGGAGGGCGCCGTCGCCGTCGCCGTCCGCGGGGTCGACGGCGTGGCGACCGGGCCGTGGTCCGTGCCGCTGCCCGTGCCCACCGGGCCGGTCGGCTTCACCCTCGCCCGCGCCGACGGCGGCCGGGTGGCCCTGGCCTGGGCAGGGCCGCCGGACGGGAGCTTCCGAGCCGCGGTCGGCGACACCGGTCTCCTGGCGCAGGGTCAGTCCGCCGACCTGCCGCTCACCTCCGACCTGGCCACCGTCGCCCAGGTCGCCGGCGTGGCGAGGGGGCCGGTGACGGCTCTGGACCTGGTCACGGTCGGGCCGCGGCTGACCGGCGTGGCCGTCGGCGCCGACCGGTGCGTGACGCTGGCGTTCACCGCACCGGACGCGCCGCCGCTGACCGGTGTGCAGCCCGTGGTGCGCTGGGACGGCGCCGAGGTCGAGCTCGGGGTCCGGCCGGCCACCGGCGATCCGGTCGTCCTGACGCTGCCGGACGGCGTCCCCAACACCGCCACGATCGCTCTGCGCGGACTGGCCGGCGTCGCCGTCGGCCCACCCGGTGCCGCCGCGGCCCTGCTCACCGTCGCACCGACCGGCGTCACCGTGGCCTACGACGGCGCCGAGCTGCGCGTGTGCTGGGACGATCTGCCCTCGCCGCTCGTCGACGGCTACCGGGTCGGCACGGTCGTCGGCGCGGCCGTGACCACGCTCGGGGACACCGCGGCGACCTGCGGCAGCTGGCCGGTGGAGATCGACGACACCTCCACCGCGGTCGTCGTCCGGGCGCTCGCGGCCCTGGCGGTCGGGGCGCCGTCGGAGCCCGTCCCGGTGTTCACCGAGGCGCTGTTCATCGGCCCCTCGTACGTCGCGCCGCAGCTCGGTCCGGTGCTGACGGCGGCCGACATCACGCTCGGACTCCCGGAGCTGTTCGCGACCCCGCAGTCCGACGAGGTCGAGCTGCCGCTCGGCCTGGTCCTGTCGCCGGCCGACTGCGGGCCGTACGCGTACCTCCTGCTGATCCCGGCGACCAGCCCGATGTGGGACTTCACCGACCGCCCCGACGTGATCGCCGCGTGGTCGGCGCTGCTCGCCAGGCTGCAGCCGCTCGGGATCACCCCGTACGGGGTCGCGGCGCTCACCGAGGCGGTGTCGCGGTCGGCGCCGCAGACGTTCGCCGAGACGCTGTACTTCGCCTACGGGCTGCGGTTCGACCGCGGCTGCTTCGACCTGCGTCCGGGCATCGTGCTGCGCGTCGAGTACGAGGACTACCAGATCGTGCCGGGCACCCAGGGCGACCCGCTGTCCGGGTTCGTCACGGCCGCCGTCGCCGACTACGAGGTGGCCTCCTACGACAACGCGGGCACCTGGGCGAGCAGCCTGGACGCCTTCCTCGCCCAGCTCGCGCTGCAGGGCGGCGTCGACGTGCCGAACCCGTCGACGCCGTCCGACCGGCAGGGGCAGCTGTACGGCAGCGGGGGCGCGTTCGACCTGTTCGCGAAGGCGCTGCGGCTGCCGTACGCGCGCCTGGTCTACCCGAGGACGCTGCTGCCGACGACCGCGCCGGGCTCGCTGTGGCCCCAGCAGAACGCCGTCCTGCTGGCGGCCGCCACACTCGGGGCGCTGGACGCGGCCACCGAGAACGTCCGCCGGCAGGACCCTCCCGGCGGCGGCGTCGCCGCGGCCTACCTGCGCGGGCGCGCGGTGGTCCGCGCGATGGTGCGGATCAGCGTGAACGGCGAACCCCGGCTGGTGCCGGCGGGCACCACGCTCGGTAACGTGCTCGCGAGCGAGGGCCGGCGTCCGGCGGCCGTCCCCGTACCGCTGAGCGGCGTGCGGATGCGCCGGCCCCGTACGGCGGCGGCGCTCACCGACGGGCCGGCCGGTGACTGGCCGGTCGTCACGGGGTGGGAGCCGCGTGATCCGGCCGCGCTCGGGTTGCCGCTCCTGCACGGTGATCGCCTCGATCTCGCCACCGGCCCCGGCCGATGACGGAGCCCGCGTTCACCCGCGCCGGTCGGACGGCGCTCTACTGGGCGGATCCGACGGACCGCGTGGCGGCCTTCCTCGCCTCCGACCCGGACGAGCTCGGCGACCGGCCGACGCTGACCCGGACGTGGGAGGACGGCCGTGGTGCCTACGTCTTCCTCGGCGCGCCGGCCGCGGACGCGACGGGGTTCGCGGCGGCGTTGCGGACCTGGCTCGACCACTACGCGCCCCAGGGGCCACCGCGCTTCCTCTGGGTCACCGACCCGGCGGCGCCGCCGACCGCGTGGGTGACGACCGAGCTGACCGGACGGGCGGGCCCGGACGGGACGTGGGTGGCGGACGGGGCGACCTTCCAACTGGCCGACTACCAGCTCGTCCTGGCCGGAGGCGGGGAGGTCGCTCCCGGGGACACCGAGGCGGGATGGGGCTTCGCCGTCGCCGACGGGGCCGGCCGGTCCGCCGCCACCCTGTACGCGCCGACCGCCCGCTTCCCCGCCCGGCTTACGACCACGCTCCTCTGCATGGAGGCCGGGCACACCGGGGCGTGGCGGTTCGTCGTCGACGCGCCGGGCGGCGGCGGTGACGCGTTCGCCGGGCTCGGCGCCGGACTGCGCTTCTTCACACCGGGGGAGCAGGGTGTCGTCAGGGCCGTCCGGTTCGCCGTCGTCCGCCAACCGGACGGCGTCGGACTGGAGTTCCACGCGCAGATCGATCCGCTGCGGCCCCTCGACGGTGAGCGCACCTCGCTCGGCTTCTTCGCGTGCACGACGGGCGGGGGCGACCCGCCGGCGCTGCCGTCCGGGTACGCCACGGTGCTCGGCCACGGCGTGGACCTGCGTCCGCTCGCCGCCGGACCGAGTACGACGGGCCCGGCCCGGCTGGTGTTCGGCCTCGCGCCGTACCTCGCCGACGAGCGGGCGAACACAGGCTACTACCTCGTCCCGGACGGGCCGTTCGCCGTCGGGACCGCGACCGCGGGGGCCCGTGTCCTGTGCGGCCTGTCGGGCCTGGAGTACCTCGGTCTGCCCGCCGAGGGCTGCACGGTGTCGTTCCTGCCCGGGCAGCCGGCCTACGCGCCGCTCGGCCCGGATCGGACCGGCGCCGCCTCGCTCACGTCGCACGGGACCACGTCATGGGTGTCGGTCGACCGGGCCGAGGGCGCCGGCGCGGTCACGTACTACAGCCAGCCGGAGGACGCGCCGCTGTACACGGTCGGCTCGGCGGCCGCGGAGGGCGGGGTCGACCTGCTGGACTTCCTTGAGGTGCCGGCCGCGACGGCGGCCCGCACGCCCTTCCCGATGGCGCCCTTCCACGGGCTCGCCGAGGACGCGGTCCCCGCCGCGGTCGCGGTCGAGCAACTCGCGATCGCACCGACCCGCCGCGCGGTCCTGCTGCCCGGCGAGAACGGCGAGAACGGCAAGAACGGCGGCATCGGCACCAGCGGCATCAGCGGCGCGAACGGCGCGTCGGCGGCCGAAGCCGCGCCGACCGTGGCGGTGACGCCGCAGGGGCTGGCCGTCGGGCTGGCCTCCGACGCCACCTGGAACTGGCTCGGCATCGGCCACGACGGGGACGCGGCGGCCGAGCCGGACCTGCGGTTCACCACGGTCACCGGCCCGTTCCGGCAGGCGATGCAGACCAACAACCTCTTCCTGGTCCTGGGCGACCCGGCCGAGTTCCACCGCTTCGGCTCGGTCGCGTACGAGCTCACCACGGCGACGCTCGACGTCATCGCCACCGTCCCGGTCGAGCGCGGCGGCGTGCCGCAGGACGTCCTCGACGCGGTGCGCGCGGCGATGCGCGACACCGTGTACGGCACGCGTACGGCGTTCGTCGCCGCGCTGGCCGACGCGTGTGCCGGGATCACCGACGCGGAGCGGGCGGTCTTCCTCCGGTACGGCGGGCGTCTCACCCCGGTGGCCGGCGGGTGGCCGTTCCGGCTCTCCCCGGACAGCTGGCGGGCATCGACGTACCTCATCGTCAAGTTCGCCCTCGGCCGCAGCATCGCCGAGCTGCTGGCGGACGTGTCGACCTGGGCGTGGCCCGCGGCGGCCTCCCGCACCGGCCGGCCGGCCGACGCCCAGGCGGCGATCCGCGGTGTCGTCGAGACGGCGCGGAACGCGCCGGCCGGGTCGCCCTACGCCTCGTTCCTGCAGGTCGTGGACGACCCGGACTGGACGGGGGTGCTGGCCCTGTCCGCGGAGGTCCCGCTGGACCAACTCCCCGACGAGCTCCAGGTGCTCGCCGCCGGGATCGACCCGGCGGGGTTCGTCGCGCACCACGTCGGACTGTCGCTGACGCCGTACCGGCTCGCAGACCGCACCCTGGTCTTCGAACGCTCGGCGATGTTCGGGCTGATCGACTACCGGAACCCCGAGGACCAGTACTTCAGCGAGAACGTCCACTTCGCGTTCCGCGTGCTGCACCTCACGGTCGGCGTGCGCAACTCCGTCGTCACGACGTTCACCAGCCGGGTCGAACTGCTCGTCAACCGCCTGTTCGGGGCGCCCGCGCGGCTGCTGCCGACCACCCGCGGGAACAACATCGTCCTCGACGGGGCGCTCCAGCGCCAACAGCTGCCCGACGGCACGACGCACGACACCTACGTGTTCTCGATGGCCGGGCAGAACACCTTCCGACTCGACGCACCGGTACTCCGGAGCGTCGAACTGCTGTCGACACAGCTCGTCACCGCGAAGGCCGCGGACCCGGCGTCGGGCAGGGCGACCGTCGACGCCGTCTTCCAGCTGGCGGGCAACCTGCGCTTCTACGAGCCGGCCGGGTTCGACCCGTTCTGCTGGGGGGAGGACGCGGCCGGGGAGGACGGCTACCTCCGCTTCGGCGGCCTCGCCGTCGCCATGTCGTTCGACCTCGGCGATCCCGCCGGGACGACCCGGTTCACGCTGAAGGACGGCAACCTGTCCGTCGACGCGGCGAACAGCAGGCCGCGCGCCCGGTCGCTGGCCGCCCGCTTCCCGATCGGGCTGAACGGACTCGTCGCCACGCCCGACCCGCAGCTCGCCACGGGCCCGCCGCCACCGCCGCAGACACCCGCGGACCTGGGCTACGTCTCCGTCACCGCGCCACTCGACCAGTCCGAGCTCACCCAGCCCTGGTACGGGCTGGACTACACCGTGGACCTCGGCTCGCTCGGCGCGCTCGCCGGGAGCAAGGCGCTCGCCATCCAGGTCCTCGTCGCGTGGAGCCCGGGCGCGGGCGGCACCGAACCGGCGATCTACCTGGGCGTGCGGCTGCCCGGGGCCGACGGGGTGCTCGGGGTCGACCTGCCGCTGCAGGGCGTCGTCACCATGGGATTCCGCTCGGTGGAGTTCCTCGTCGACGAGGAGCCGGACAAGCCGCGGACGTACACGCTCCGCCTGCGCGACTTCGCGCTGCGGCTGCTCGGGCTGGCCTTCCCGCCCGGCCACAACGACGTGATCCTGTTCGGCAACCCCGACCAGGGCGCCGCGTCGAAGGTCGGCTGGTACCTCGCGTACGCGTCGGCCGCCGACCCGAAGCGCCCGCCACCCCCGCCGGTCCCGGCGGCGCTGCGCTCCGGAAGGAAGGGATGACGGTGGGGAAGGCCCCGAGGGAGAAGCAGAACCCCCTGACGGTGGTGAGGCTGCTGTGGTGCGGCCAGGGCCAGCTGGCGTTCGTCGAGATCTACAACGAGGGAGTGGAGCAGCCGGAGGCCGACTTCCTCGCGCTGGTCAACTGCGGGGGCGAGAGCGGCTACGCGCAGGCGTCGCTGGACTACATCACGACCAAGGTCGCGGCCAGGTACCGCAAGCTGCTCAACCTCGTCGTCCTCACCAGCCTCCAGCAGTCGAGCCTCAGTCTGCTCGACGAGCTCGGCGAGCGCCTGGAACGGATCGGTGCCAGGGTGCTGAGCGCGTTCGTCGCGGGTGCCAAGCCGGAGGGTGCACCTCCGGACACCATCGCGACCTTCTTCCTGCGCCTGCGCTTCAACCTGGGCCGGGTGCAGTACGCCGCCGACCGGCAGAGCGACTACCGCAACGCCGACGGGGAGTTGAGCTGGATCGCCGAGCACAACGGCACCTACTTCCGGATCCTGGCGTCGGACAACCGGCCGTTCGTGAACGCCACCGTCCTGGTCATCGACAACACGAGGCTCACCGTCACCCTGCCGGGCGGGCTGACCTACGAGCTCATGAGCGCCATCACCGCGATCGGGGGACTGCAGCGGAAGCTGTCGCCGAAGCGCATCCTCCAACTACCGCAGTACGGCGTACTGGAGAGCGCGGTAATCGACCTCCTGTCGAGTCCGCAGACCCCGCCGCGGTGGAAGACCGTCAAGGACTTCGCGAAAGCGATCAAGCCGACGGGCCTCTGGGTGAGTGCCGGTCTGATGAACGCCTCCCTCGATCCGCTCAGCGCGACCCTCGCCGCATTCTCGGACGGCCTGGAGGACGCGGACCCGCACACCTACGTGTCCTACGACCTGCCCGGGACCGGCACGGAGACGGGCACCTGGCAGACCCGGGAGACGACGAAGGAGATCAGGACCACCGTCAGAACCCTCGGCCGGCAGGAGACGCACGGCGATGTCGTGGTCACGTCCCGGCTGCGCCCTGCGGTCGCCCGGATCCGAGCAGGGGACGCCCCGTGACGGTCGAGGAGATCCACCGCGCGTTCCGGGCCGCCGTGGCCGACGGCGTCCTGTCCGCCGACGCCGCGCCGCCCGGGACCGGCCCCCTCCTGGCCTCGCTCGGAGTCGACGGCCTGGAGGTCCGCGACGGCCGCGCGTCCCCCGGGCCGCAGGGCGTCGTGCTGACCGGCACCACCAGCTACCTCAACACCCCCTGGAGCCTGCGGATCACCGGCACACCGCGGGCCGGGACCGACCGGGCGGCGATGGTCCTCGAACTCACGGGCACGGCCGCGGCCGAGCCCTGGACCTTCCGGGCGGCCTTCGGCGACCTGCCGGACAGCCGGCGCCAACCCGAGGGCGGACGCGGCGGGCTCGTCGTCGGCGCCGGCGTGCTGGGCCCGCTCGTCCTCGACCAGCCCGCCATCACGGCCGACAACGGGTCGCCCGACACACCGCTGCGGTTGTCGGGCACCCTGCTGATGCGCGGCAGCGACGCGGTGCCCGGAAGCGACCTCCTCGCCGGCTACGCGGACCTCCTCGGCGACCGCCTGCCCGTCGACGGGCCCGTGACGTTCCCCGCCGACGGGCCGCCGGTCATCGAGCTGCGCGCCGTGGCGCCCGGCGTGCGGCTGCGACTGGCCGACCTGGAGGTCTCGTCCGTCGGCCTGGTGCTCACCACCGACTACCGCGACCCGTATCCGCTGCCCGAACCGGGCGCGCGCCGCTCGGCCGCCCTGCTGTTCGCCGAGGTGACACTGCCGACCGAGCCGGTGCGCACGGCGACCGTCAGCGGCCCCCTCCTGATCGGCGACTACATCTGGCCGCTGGCCGTCGGGTTGACACCCCCGCTCGGGCTCGAAGGCGCCGTCCGGGCGCTGGTCGCCATGACCGGAGCGGGGCCGGGCGGCTTCGCCCTTCCGAGCGGCATCGCGCCGCTCGACCTGTTCCGCCTCCGGGACGTCGGCTTCGGCATCGTGCCGATCGGCCTCGGCGGGCCGGGCCTCGCGTACGCCTCGGTCACCGTCGTCTCCGCCGAGCCGTGGGACCCGCCGGTGCCGTTCCTGACCCTCGACCAGGTCGGCACCCAGTGGACGGTCGACTTCGGATCGGACGGCCCGCCCGGGATCACCGGGGTGGTCTTCGGGACCATGCGGTTCGGACAGAAGTCCGCCTCCTCGCTCGGTGCCCAGGCGCCCGTCGGCGAACGCCCGGCACCCGGGCCGCCGACCCGCGGCCGCTTCGACGACATCGTCGTGACCGTCCGGCTGTCGCTGCCCGACCTCGGGTTCTCGGCCTTCACCGAGGCGCCGTTCGACCTCCCGATCTCCGAGGCCTTCCGGGCCTTCTTCGGCAGCGACGGCCCGCCCATCGACGCGGACCTGCGCTGCGAGTCGCTGACCATGGACGCGTCCCTGCCGCAGAAGGTGTTCGCGGCCGGGCTGACCCTGGGCGGAGCATGGCCGGTCGAGGCCGGCCACGTCACCTTCGCACTGACCGGGCTGCAACTGCAGGTCAGGGTCTCAGCGAACGCGGTCTCCGGCCTGCTCCTCGGCAGGGGCGAGATCGCCGTTCCCGACTCCGACGCGATCGGGCTGCTCGCCCAGGTCCGCTACCCGGGCAGCGGGGCCTGGGAGTTCAGCGCGACGCTGGCCGGAACCGTCGACCTGCCGCGGCTGGTCTACGGCCTGCTGGCCCAGCAGCCGCCGGCCTGGGTGAACGAGATCGCGATCGAACTCAGCGGACTCGACGTCCGGTTCAGTACGGCCCCGGGCACGCCGTACTCCGCCGCCGGCACGCTCCGGGTGGCGGTCCCGCAGACGCTGCTCGGCATGGAGCTCCGACTGCGCCTGACCGCGGACATCCAGCGCAGGCTGCGCACCACGCCGGCGGACGAACACCTCGCGATCGCGCTGCGCGACACCGCGCTGGTGGATCCGCAGACGGTCCTGACCGGCAGCCTGTCGGGCAGCTTCACGATCAACAGGTTCGAGGTCACCGCCTCCGTGTCGGTCACCGACGCGGGCAAGGACTACACCTTCACCCTCGCCTACCGCGACGTGTCCCTGAGCGCGGCGACCTCCTGGACCGGCGAGGGGGCCGACCGGCACCGGACCCTCGCCGTCCGTCTCACCGGCACGCTCGGCGAGCTGATCACCGACCTCGTCTCACTGGTCAACCCGAACGCGACGTTCCGGCTCGACCCGCCCTGGGACTTCCTGAACAGCATCGACCTGACCGGGCTGGAGCTGACGATCGACCCGACCAGGCAGACGGTCGCCGTCCGGCACGACCTGAGCCTGGACCTCGGATTCGTCAGGATCCGTTCCGTCGGCCTGAGCTACGACCGTTCGACCGGCAGCCCGGCGGTGAACGTCGTGCTCGACGCCCAACTGCTCGGCGACACCACGGCCAAGCCGCTGACCTGGGATCCGGTCACCCAGGCGCCGCCCCAGCCCGCCGGCCTGGGACAGCAGCTGTTCTCGCTGCGCTACCTCGGCCTCGGGCAGCACGTCTCGCCGAGGAACCTCACCGGGTACGCCGGCATCGCCGAGGTCGTCGACGCGATGGTCCAGGCGATGCGCCCCGTCGATCCGGCCGCCGGCAAACCGCCGATCGACCCGGCGACGACGGTGTTCGACCCGTCCGGCCAGTGGCTGTTCGGGATGGACGCGACGTTCCTGGACACCGTCGCGATCAAGCTGGTGATGCACGACCCGGACCTCTACGGCGCCCTCCTCGCGCTGAGCGGATCGCGGGCGGGCTCACTCGCCGGGCTGAGCGTCGAGCTGCTGTACAAGAAGGTCACCGACGACATCGGGGTCTTCCACGCACGGCTGCAGATTCCCGACGCCTACCGGCAGTTGCAGTTCGGCGCGGTGTCCGTGACGCTCGGCGTGATCACCGTCGACATCTACACCAACGGCAACTTCCGGGTCGACCTCGGATTCCCGACCGACCGCGACTTCACCCGGTCGTTCGCGATCGAGGCCGGCCTCTTCAACGGACGGGGCGGCCTCTACTTCGGTGTGCTGAACGGCGCCACCTCCAGCCGTGTTCCGCGGATCACCGATGGGACGTTCAGCCCGGTCCTCGAACTCGGGGTGGGCCTGTCCATCGGCGTCGGACGCACCTTCCAACGCGGCCCGCTCAAGGCCGACCTGACCGTCAACCTCGTGGTGATCTTCGAGGGCGTACTGGCGTGGTTCCACCCGGACGAGGGCGGCCGGAGCACCGAGCTCTACTACGCCTGCCGCGGCACGGTCGGCATCGTCGGCACGCTGTACGCGACGGTCGACTTCAAGGTCGTCCGGATCGACCTCAACCTGCAGATCTCCGCGATGGCGACCGTCGAGCTGGCCGCGCACCGTGCGACCGTCGTGGCGCTGAACCTCTCGGTCCGGGCCAGCGCCAGCGTGAAGATCCTCTTCGTCAAGGTCTCGTTCTCGTTCGCGCTGAGCCTGGAGACCTCGTTCACGATCGGCTCCGACAGCACGCCGCCGTGGCGACTCGCTCCCGGCGCCGCCCGACGCGGCCTCACCGCCCCGCGCGCGACCGCAGCGCCGGCGGAAGCCGAACAGCCGTCCTACCGGCTGCACTTCGACCCGGACGTGCACGTCTTCCCCGACGGCCTGGCGAAGACCCTTCACCTGACGCTCCTCCCCGCCTACACGATCGCCAACGTCCCGGTCGACTGGACCGGCCGGACGCCGCCCGCGAACGACGAGCCCGACCACCGCCTCGTCGTCATGCTGATCGCCGACAACGCCGTCCCGGTGGACGCGGTCACCATCGCCCAGGCCGAACGGCCCGACGTGTCGCGCCACCCGCGCGCCGCCACACCCGCCGACACCTCCTTCAACCGGCTCGCCGACGGCCTGCTGCGCTGGTCGGTCGACGCGCTCGGCGCCACCCCGCCGACCGTCACGCTCGACGCCCTCCGCGAGCTGGTGGGACAACTGGCCCTCGCCGAGGCCGAGAACGCGGGCTTCACCTGGGCCAACATCCAGGGGTTCCTGGCCAACAACCTTCACGTCCGGGTCGGCGGCACCCCGACGGGCGGCACCCCGGAGGACGTCTCGGGCACCCCGTTCCCGATGATCCCGGTGCTGAAGTGGACCTCGACCGGCCTGCCGGACCCGGCCGACCGGGACCGCGACTTCGCGACCCACCGGCCGATCGACGCCACGTACGAGGCCGAGGCGATCGCCTACTTCGCCGAGCTGGACCCGGTCCCGCCGGGCGAGCGCCCCTCCTCCGCGGCCCGGGCGGACGAGCCCGGTGAGTCGATGGCGACCTTCGTCCTGCGCGACTACCTGCGCATGGTCGCCCGCGCGACCGTACAGGCCGCCGTGAACCTGCTGACCGCCTACCCCCACGAGGTGACGGAGACGGACTCGCTCCGCTCCATCGCGGCGGGCTTCGCGACCACCACCACGCCCTACGAGGTCGCCGGCCGGGACAGCGCGGACCACGTCGCGTCCTCCCTCGGCGTCTCGGCCGCCGAACTGCTGGCGCTGAACCCCGGCCTGCCCGACCGGCTGGCCGCCGCCCGGGCAGGCGACACCCTGACGGTCACGCTCGGCGTCACACCGCAGTCCATCGCCCTCGCCAACCCCGACCGGCCCGTCGCCGCGGACACCGCGGTCTCCCTCGGCACCCTGCCGGTACAGCTCGGCGCGGGCCGCACGCTCGGTGGGCTGGCCGACACCTACCGGGCGGATCCGAGCGCGCTGCTCGCCCACCTGCGCGACACCACCCCGCTGCTGCGCACCGGCGCGACCGTGCCGCTGCCCGGATTCGTCCACGCCGGACTGTCCGTCGACCACACCGCGGCGGCGTTCTACGTGCGACTCGGGTCGGTCCTGCCGACCGAGGTGCCGCTCGCCCCCTGGTACCAGCAGGCGATCGACCGGCTCAACGACGACCCGGCGCACCCGCTGCCCCCGACGCTCCGGGTGCCCGACGGCTACCAGCGCACCGCCACCACCACCTGGGCCACCCTGCCGGGCGACACCGTCCTCGACGTCGCCGCGTACGCCGCCCTGATCCAGAACGTCGTGCCCGGCACGCCGTTCGCCGACTGGCTGGAGGCGGTACGCGCGGCGAACCGGCCGGCGGACCCGGACGGTGTCCGGCTCCCGGCCGACGCCGCGGCCGTGATCCTGCCCCACGACACGCTCCGCTCGCTCCAGGACCGGCTCCTGCTCCCCGACGCGCTGTTCGAACCCCGGGTCGCCGCCGCGGACGCGCTCGTCCCGCTGGCCACGGTCGAGGTACCGGGCGCGGTCGGCACGACGACCGCCGGCCTCACCCTGCTGACGCTGGCCCAGACGTACGGGCTCGGGCTGGAGGACCTCGCGGAACGGATCGCCGACGACCAGGGTGTGCTGGCCACCGGGCCGGGCCTCACCGTGCCCGACGTCCCCGCGATGGCGCTGGACGACCTCGTCGCCGCCCTGCACGCCGGCCCGGCGATGGGCACCGTGAGCGGCCAGGTCGCGCGGTTCATGCTGGGCGGGCTGCGCCTGCCCGCGCCGGTCCGGGTCGGCGGCGTGTACCACGCCACGGGCCCGATGACCGGCGGCTACGAGCTGATCGGCCAGCAGGTCACCGGACCGCCGCCGCCCCCGCCCGGCGCCGAGGACCCGGTCGTCACCGTCACCGTCGACAAGGTCCTGCCCGCCGACTGGCTGACCTTCGCCGACTCTGCCGTGCACGACGGAGTGATCAGGCCCGATGCCGCCGAGGCCGGACACGCGGTCGTCTCGATCACCGCCGCCGACCTGCGGGAGAACTACCCCGCGACCGGACTGGCGCCCGTCGTCGAGAGCCCGCTCTCGGCCCTGCCACTGGCACGCGGACTCGGCACGCGCCACACCGTCACCCAGATGATCCCGTGGCGGACGACCACGACCGTCCGGCTGCCCGCCGCCCCCTCGGGCCCGCCCTCGCTGTGGCCGCTGCCGGGCGACCTGATCGCCCGCGCGGGGTCGGACCGCAGCGCCTCCGCGTTCCGGCTGGAGCAGACGACGCCGCAGACCGGCGCAACCGCCGGTTACACGGAGCTCGGCTCGTACGCGTGGGCGACGCTGGTCTCCTTCGCCGTCCGCCGCATTCCGGGCCCCGCGGGGACGGTCGAGGTCCTCGGTGCGGACGCCGCCGACCGGCAGCGGATCGCACAGATCCTGGCGTACGTGCGGGCCGCCCCCGGGCCGCCGGCCGCCGTGGCCTTCCCGCCCGCGCCGCCCGGCGAACGCCTGCTGCTCACCCTGCTCTGGCAGCTGCCGTCCGCCCCCGGCCGCACGCCCGGCCTGACCTCGACGCCGCTCGACGCCGACCGGACCTTCCTCGTCCAGACCAACCTGTCCACCGCGACGCGCAGCGGCCCCGCTCCCCAGGACGCCGCCTCGGGGCAGCACTTCGCGGCCATCGCCGCCTGCGAACGGTTCCTGACGCTGCTGTGGGAGTGCAGCGTCGTCGGCGGGGGCGGCTACTGGATGCAGTACCGCGGCGACGTGCCCGACACGATCTTCGACCAGGACGGGCGCGCCCGACTGTCGCTCCTGGTCCAGCTCTCCTCGCAGTGCGGCGAGGACCCCGACCGGCACCTCCACGCCTTCACCAACCTCGCCGTGGTCGGCGACGGGGTGGACCCGGCCTCGGTCGTGCTCGCAGCACGCGCGGTCGACCCGCCCGAAGCACAGCCGGTCGCCTCGGTCGACCCCGGCCAGGTCGGCTTCACCGCACGGTTCGCCAACCCGCTGGCCGACGACAGCCCGCAGGGGCTGCTGCGCCGCCTCTACGGGCAGCTCGGCTTCCGGCTGGACCCGACGACGCACTTCCGCGGCAGCGCCGAAGGCCGGGCGGTCCCCCCGAAGCCGGCCGACGGCACGGACGACCTCGGGCTCCTGGCCCCCAGCGAGGCCGCCGAGAAGGTCTGGGACCTCACCCGGACCGTCGACATCAGCCGGTTCGCCCTCCACCGCGCCGAAGCCGTCCCCACCGCCCCGCCCCCCGGCGCCGACCCGTACGCAGGCATCACCGCCGGTGCGCAGACCCGGGTCTCGGTGTGGCTCCAGGACGTGTTCGGCAACCGGTCGGGCACCGCGGCGCAGACCGCCGTGCCCGTCCGCTACACCGACCCGGTCATCGGCGTCGGCGCCTGGCCGTCGACCACCCTGCGGTACGGCGTCGCGCCCGCCGGAGACCTGGCGGAGCTGACGGTCGCCGTCGACCTCCAGACCGTCACCTACCAGCCGGGCGCGGCCGAGGCCGGCGCGGCGGCCGCCGCCGCGGCGCAGCGCGACCGCAGCCGCCTGGTACCCGTCCACTACCAGGTCGGCCGACCCGACGTCCGGGCCGCACTGCGCACCTCGCTGCAGCAGGCGCCCGGTGCGGACCCCGCCCCGCTCGCCGTCGACGTGAACGTGCTGCGCCGGTACGTGATCGGCGCGCACGCGCTGCTCGGCTCGCTCACGGCGGTCGGATCCGCACCGGCCACCGACGCCGCGACCCTCGACGCCGTCTGCACCACCTACGGGGTCGGCTACGACGAGCTGGGCGCCGCGAACGCGGACACGCCCGTCAGCGCCATGCTCGACGCCGACGAACTCGCCGTACCGGTGGGCGCCGCGTTCCGCAACGGCGACACGATCGCCGGCCTGTGCCGCGCGGTCGACCCCGCGCT
Source organism: Kitasatospora sp. NPDC054939 (assembly GCF_053610105.1). Taxonomy (NCBI): domain Bacteria; kingdom Bacillati; phylum Actinomycetota; class Actinomycetes; order Kitasatosporales; family Streptomycetaceae; genus Kitasatospora; species Kitasatospora sp. NPDC054939. The sequence goes on from NZ_JBSGXP010000083.1 coordinate 25,195, forward strand.
CGACCCCGCGCTCGACCCCGAGCAGGTCCTGCTCGACGAGGACAACACCGTGCTGCCGCTGAACCCGGCCGTCGAACTCGCCACCCCGCCGCGTGACGCGGTCGTGCCGCCCGACTCGCCGCCGGCCGACGCGCTCGCGGCAGCGCTGCGCTGCTCCCTCCGGACGCTCGTGACGGCCAATCAGGACCGTCCTGGACTGCTCACCCCCGGGTTCGTCTTCGACTGCAACGGCGTCGAGGTCGAGGTCACGTCCGACCCGCAGGGCTGCGCGGCGACTCCGGCGGGCGTCGCGGCGGCCTTCCAGGAGCTCGGTGTCCCGTTCGACGCGACCCAGGTGGTGTCGCTGAACGCGGACCGGCCGGGCATGTTCGCACCGGGGGCGCTCCTCGAGGTCGCCGGGTACCTCGTCGAGAGCGGCGACACCCTGGGCGACAACCGGGCAGGCCTGACACCCGGGCACCTCGCGCCGCTGAACACCGCGACCGTCGACCTCTTCACCCCGGGCACCCCGGTGTTCCTCACCACGACACCGACACCGGTGCCGGCGGGCGACCCGCTCGGGCACTTCGCCGCCGTCCACGGCACCACACCCGGCGCGCTGCTGCGGCACAACGGCCCGGTCGCGGTCCTGGCCGACTCACCACCGGCCGTGCCCGGGATGTGGGCCTGGCCCGCCGACCCGGACGCCCTGCGGGTGCCGTACACCGTCCGCGACGGCGACTCGCTCGCCGGCATCGCCGTGCACTTTCCCGGGGCCGACCTGATCACGGTCAACGCCGGGATGCCGGACAGCGTCGCGTCCGGTGCCACCGTCACGGTCGACGGCACGTCCGTGACGACGACCGCCACCGCCTCGTTCGCCGAGGTCTGCGCCCTGTTCAGCCCGCCGATCGACCTCGCGGCGCTGGCCGCCGCCATCGGCGAGCGGACCGACGTGCTGGAGAGCGGGGCGCTGCTGGTCTGCCCGCCCGGCCGGCTCCCCGGGCGGCCCGCGGAGGCCGGCGTGACGCCCCGGGAGGCCGCCCGCACGTTCGGCGTCACCGCGGTCGCGCTGCTCGCCGCCAACGCCGGCACACCGGGGCTGCTGCTGCCCGGGCAGGTCCTGCACGCACGGCAGCCCGACGGGGACGGCACCGTACCCACCGAGACGACCGCGGCGTCCGACACGCTCACCGCCCTGGTCGAGCGGTTTCGCCGGCGCGGCGTGACGACCGGCGTGGACGCCGTCGTCGCGGCCAACGCCGACACCGGGTTCCTGCGGGCCGGTGCGCGCGTGGTCGTCCCGCCGACCACCGCCCTCCTCACCGGCCGACTGGGGGAGTCGACACCGGACGGCGTGCAGTGGTCGTTCCCCGAGCCCGTCTTCCCGGTCACCGTCGCGCTGGAACTCTCCCGCGAGCCCGAGCTCGTCGACCCGGCGCTCGCCGCCACCGCGACCCGCGCGGCGACCGCCGTCCCCGCCGACCGGGGCGCCGACCCGGCCCAGGACGGCGCGCTCACCCTGGCGGCGTTCGCCGAGCAGGTCCAGCGCGCCGTGCCGGTCCTGCGGCTGGCGACGGCACCGGGCGGTACGTCCGACACCGACGTCTGGGCGGTCGTGTTCGACACCGGCGGTGTCGAGCGCGTCCGCATCGAGCCCCCGTGCGAGATCGCCGGGACCCGGCAGCCGCGCACCTTCGGCCTGCGCCCGCTGAGCACCACGCTCATGGCACGCCGGGACGTCGCCACGCCCGGGTTCGACGTCCGGACCGGCGAGCTGACCGAGGACCGGCCGCGCGACTACCAGGGCATCGACCTGGAGGTGTGGGCCCGGGCCTTCCTCGCCGACGTCGAACTGCTGCTGTCGGCCGCGTACCTCCAGGGCGCGTACGCGCTGGGCCGGGACGTGCTCGACGGGATCGTCGGCGTGAAGAAGGCGCTCGCCGCCGCCGTCGCGGAGGGCCTGGACCACGTCCTCGCCGCGGATGGGCTGGACCACGTCCTCGCCGCGGAGGCACCGGACACCGGACCCGATCCGAAGCGGGCGGCGGCCGTCGAGCGACTGCGCCAGGAACTGCTCGTCTCGCTGACCCGCGGCTACGCGACCTCGGCCGTCATCCAGTACGACACCAGTGCGTCGACCCCGTGGGCCGGCCTCTACGCGCGGCTGTCCGGCAACCCGGTCGTCGACTACCGGGGCGTGCCCGCAGGCCTGCGGACCGCGACGGTGTCGAACGGCAAGGTGCCGCTCGCGGACGGCGACGCGCAGATCGGCTTCCTGATCACCGTCCCCGACGCGGCCGCGCACGCCGCACTCGACCTCACCCTGGACTTCGCCGGCGTCGAGCTGGAGTTCGGGATCGACCGGCAGGCCGAGGGCTACGACCGGTCCGACTGGCTCACCTTCGTCACGCCGCTCGTCTCCGGCTCACCGCCCGCCCTGGACTTCGACCTCGGCGCGCCGCGGGTCCCGATCCCGCTGCGCGCGTACCCGCCGATGCCGATCCTGCTCGACCAGCACGCCGACGCCCCGGCCCCGGACGCCGGGCTGAGCGACGCGCCGTACTGGGCGTACCGGTTCTCCGTGCAGCACCAGTCGGCCGAGCAGGACACCGTCGAACTGCGGGTCACGTACAACCGGCCGACGCCTCCGCCCGCGGCCGCACCGGCCGACGACCTGTTCACGGCCCTGGCGCAGTACACCGCGGTCGGTGCCCCGCTGCTCCGCCTGCTCGCCGGGCTGGCCGACTGGGAAGGCGCCGGCCCCGACGAACGCACCGCCCTGACGAACGCGCTGGGCACCTACCGGACTCTCGCCGCCGCCGTCGCGCAGGCCTGGGCCACGCACTGGGCGGCCGGCCCCGCGCCCGTTCCGGTGGCCGCCGCCGCAGCCGGCGGGCTGCCACCGGAGGTGTACCGGTACGCATTCGGTCTCGACGCCGACAACGGCTGGTACGCCACGCTGCGGCTGACCCGCACGGTGGAGTCCGGCACCGGCGGGGTGGGCTGGCCGGAGCGGATCGTCTGCGTCACGGCGGCCGGGGAACGCCACGAACTCGTCCCGGTCGATCCGGACCTGTGCGGGTGCGCCGCCACCGCCGATCACTGCCGGTGCTACGCGTTCCCCCACCGGGCAGTCGAGGCGTTCACGTTGCTCACCTTCGAGCTGACCCTGCCGCGCGTCCACATCGCCGAGTACCAGAACGCGTCGGCCACCGCCCGCGTGACCCGAAACGCGCGGCTGCTCGGCGAGGGCTGGCCGGACACCGCGCCGGCCTTCGTCTACCGCACGCCGGAAGTCGGCTACTCCGAGCCGGTCGTGCCGTTCATCGACATCACCGGCGCCGTCGCCATCGGCCCCTGGGATCCGCCCGACCGCAATCCGCTCGATCCGGTGTTCGACGCGCTCTTCGACGGCGACCCGGCCGACCGGACGATCGCGATCGGGGCACGGTACGCGTACACCCTGGTCGCCGGCGCCCCACCGGTGTCGGCGCTGCTGCCGGTCGTCCAGTCGACCGTGGGCGGCTACGACGACGACACCGTCCCGACGCTCACCCGGGCGCTCGTCGCCTGGAGCGAGCGGGAGCGGCCCGACACGGCGGGCGGCGCCTGGGCCTTCCGAATCAGCCTCTACTCGTCCGTCGACCCTGCACTCAAACGGCCCCTGCTGCAGCTCAGGCACCTGTCGTCCGCACTCTCGGACGGCTGAGCCGGTGTCAGCCCGTCCTCCGGAGACCCCATGCGCACCCGACGCCCACTCGCCCTGACCGCCTCCGTCGCCCTGCTGGCGCTCCTCGGAAGCGTGGTACCCGCGGCCGCCGAACCGCGCGATGCGCACCCGCGGCACCACCGACCGCCCCTGGCGGGGACGGTGGCCGCCGCGAGCGGGAACTGGGCCGGCTACGAAGTGGTCGGCGCCGCCGACGCGTTCACCCAGGTCAGCGCGTCCTGGATCCAGCCCACCGCGACCTGCGGTCCGGGCGCCACCAACGCGGACTTCTGGGTCGGGCTCGACGGCGCCGCGGGGGGCAACACCGTCGAGCAGACCGGAACCGGGGCGTACTGCCGAGGGGGAGGCCGGGTGGAGTACGGCGCCTGGTACGAGATGTACCCGGACGGCCCCGTCTACTACAACGACCCGGTCAAGCCGGGCGACCAGATCAGGGCCCGGGTCACCTACCTCGATGACGGCAGCTTCGAGCTCGTCCTCCAGGACGTCACACAGAACTGGATCGAAATCACCCGCAAGAAGCCGACCCATGGACGTCCCGTCCTGCGGAGGTCCGCCGAGGTGATCGCCGAGACACCGGGCGACAGCGGCCCGCTGACCGACTTCGGGACGCTCCGGTTCTCGCGCGCCCAGGTCGACGGCACACCGATCGGGAACCTCGACCCGATCAGGGTCCACATGACCCGTCAGGGCGGCGGCGGCCGCAGAGCCACCACCTCGCCGCTGACGGACGGAACGGACTTCACGGTGACGTGGCTGAGCCCCTGACCCCCGACCGGGGGCCACCCGTGCCTGCGGCCCTGCCCGGCCCCCGGGACAGGCCGCAGGCACTCCTGACCCGGCGGGAACCCCGCCGGAGGCTGCGGTAGGAACCCCCGCTGGGCAGGCGGCCGTACGGTCCGATCACCCGAGACCGGTGGGTCAGGGCTGGGGCAGTGTCAGGCACCGGCGTGTTCCGCGCGGGGTGAGGGGGTAGGGCAGGCCCGCCTCGTCGACCGCGGTGATCGCGCCGCTGCGCGGGAAGCAGTCCCCGGTGACCGACCCCACGCCCTGCGCGCGGTTGTAGTACACGCGCAGGGGGTCGGACGCGGTGTCGGTGTCGGTGGTGTAGGAGTTGTCGGCGAGGCGGAGCCGCGTTCCGCAGTAGCTGATCTGGCCGTACGTTCCCCCTCGGGGGGCGGCCTGCGGAATGTGGATCCGGTTTCCCCTGATGGTGAGTTCCTTCCCCCAGTCGCGGCCCGTGCTGCACTCGGCGCCCGGGGTCCCCGACAGCACGATCATGTGGCCCCACTTCGGGAAGACCCGCTCGTCCGGGGGCGACTGCGGTTCGGGGGGCGCGTTCAGGACGGTTCCCCGGATGGTGTTGTCGAGGAGCCTCAGCACGGGGGTGGCGCTTTCGCAGCGGATCTTCGTTCCCTGGCCCTCGATGAGGCTGTTGCGCACCGTGGTGGAGAAGACCGGGTCGGTCTGCCGGTACACCCTGCGCGCGATCGGAGACGGGTCGTTCGCCAGGTCCCGCAGGTAGCGGGCCCAGGTGGGCGAGGTCAGCTGCGCGGGGCTGCCCGCCGTGACGCACCAGAGGGCGAAGCCGTTCTGACTGTCCAGCGTGGAGTTCTCGACGATGCCGCCGACGATCCCCATGTCCACCACGTCCCCGCTCCGTTCGAGGGGGTTCTGCAGGAACGAGTTGCGCACCGTCACGTTCGCCGAGGCCTCCCCGTGGGCCATGGCGATCCCGCCGCCGAGGTTGCCGGTGACCCTGACACGGTCGAACAGGATGTTCCCGGTCACGCCCACCACGTCGTTGCAGGCACCGATCTGGTTGCCGCTCCCGTCGTACGGGGCCCACTCGGCGCCCTTGGGCGTGCACTCCGGCTCGATGTCCACACCGCGCGCCGGCGAGTGCACGGGGTAGCTGTCGACAGCGGTGCCCACGACACCGGTGTCGCGCAGTTCGCTGGCGGTGACCAGGACGTTGCGTCCCTGCCCGATCGTCAGGGCCTGGCGGACGTTGTTGGCGCTGATGACGTGCCGGATCTCCACGTCCCTGCCGGAGCCCAGCAGGATCCCGTCGGTGGCCATCGAGTGGATGCGGAGGTCCGCGAGGACGACGCGGCGGCTGGCGTTGCCAATGCTCCCACCGATGTGGACGCCGTGCTCGGACGCCTCGGCGAGCTTGCCGCCCGCCGGGACCTGCTGCTTCATCCGCTCGACGTTGCCGTCGATCTCGAACCCGGTCATCTCCAGGCCGTCGGCGTCCTGGAAGTAGAACGGGGTGGTCTGCTGCCTGTCCGTGGCCCAGAACTCGGTACCCGGGTAGTTGGTGACCGCCGTCCGGGTGAAGTCTCCGGCGACCTCGACCCGGGCACCGCGTCCGGTGATCCGCACGTTCCGGCACTTGTCGTACAGGATGGTCCAGGTCCGGGGATCGGCGGTGATCGTCGCGGTGTCGACGACCCGGTCGACGTTGTACACGCCGGGCGGATAGCGCAGCGTGGCGCCCGCGTTCTCCGGTCTGCACAGTTCGTCCGCCGCGCGTTGCATCGCGGCGGTGTCGTCGTGGCCGTTGTCGCCGGGATCGGCGCCGAAATCGGTCACCTCGATCACCTTCGCCGCCGGGCCCACGGCCTGACCTCCCGCCACCACCGGCTGGGCCCCCAGCGGCACCAGGCTCACCGACGCCGCCACCGCCAGGACCCATCGCCACCGAGGGGTGCGCCCGCCGGGCCCGGGCGACCTGGTTCCACCGGGTACGCATGCCATCTGTACGTCCTCACCTCTGCCGTCGTCCGCACGGGTCGTGTGATCCGGGGGCGAGCGCCGATCGACGCTCCACGATGGAATCGTTGGGTCACGGATCCCGACGCGCACCTGTACGAGCCAATCGGCGGACCCGCGCCGACCCGACTTGGCCGGCCCCGACCCGCGCCGACCGGCCCCCGACAGCCCGGTCGACCTGCACCTCGTGCGTGCGAGGGCTCGCGACTGCGGACACGGGCCACCCGATGTCCTCGGTGCCTCCTGCCGTGTACGAGCTCGTAGCCGGACCGGTCGCGGGTGTAGTCGGCCGTCAGCGAGCAGCTCCGGCATATCGAGGGTCGGGAACGGAGCGCCGCCCCACCCGGTCGGTCACAACAACCCCTGCGCCCCTGGATGTTATGGGCCGCTGACATTGGCGAAGACGGAGTGCCCGCTCACATACTCCTGTGGACGGCAGGTTGATGGGCCACGGACAACCCGACACGGGGGGTGCGACCGGCCCTCCCCTCCGTGCCCCCGACGCCTCCTGAACGAAGGAACCCCCATGCGTCTTTCCCGGCCCCTGTCCGCCGCGGGGATCGCCCTCGGCCTGACCATCGCCGCACCGGCCTTCACCAGCAGCGCCGTGGCGGCCCCGACCCCCATCGTCGGGGGCGAACAGGCCACCTCCACCTACTCGTTCATGGGATCCATCCTGGTCAACGGCAGCCACTACTGCGGCGCCTCGCTCATCTCGTCCGAGTGGATGGTCACGGCCCTGCACTGCACGTACGGCCAGGGTCCGCTCCCGGCCTCCGCCCTTCGCGTCCGGATCGGTTCCAACGACCACCGCAGTGGCGGCACCCTGGCCGGTGTCTCGCAGATCGTCCGCCCGTCCAGCGACCAGAACATGCGGGGCCAGGACATAGCCCTGCTGCGCCTCAGCGGCCGGGTCACCAACACGCCCGTGCCGATCACCGCCACCACCCCGCCCGACGGCTCTGCCACCCGCCTGCTCGGCTGGGGGCAGACCTGCCCGGAGCGAGAGTGCTCCACCGGAACGCCCCGCTACCTCAAGCAACTCGACACCAAGGTGCTGCCCGACAGCTCCTGCAGCGACGCGATGGGCAGCCGCGAGCTGTGCATCGCGGGCACCACCTCCGACACCGCCTGCTACGGCGACTCCGGCGGGCCGGCCCTGATCGACCGGAACGGCCGCCTCGAACTGGCCGGCGCCACGAGCCGCAGTGGCAGCGGCCACGAGACCTGCGGAGTCGGCAACGCCCTCTACACGGACCTGGCCTCCTGGCGGCCCTGGATCCAGAAGTACACCGGCACCCTCTGAGTCGTCACTTCTGCGGCCTGGGCCCCCTGAGGGTCCGGGACGCCGGATCGCGGCCGGATCGGGGGTGCGCAACCTTGCTCCGGCCGCGGTTCATCGTCCAGCCATCGTGCGGGAGGTGACCGACCGTCATGTTCGGACCGATGTGTTCCGTCTTGCACCGAAACCGTGGACATGACATGACGGCGTGAACTAGCCTCGCGATGCCATGGAACTGGAACTGCGGCACCTCCGCATTCTGCTGGCGATCGCCGAAGCGGGCAGCCTGAGCAGGGCAGCCGCTGCGCTCATGCTCTCCCAGCCGGCGATAACCACCCAACTGCGCCGGATCGAAGCCCTGCTCGGCCAGCCAATCTTCGAGCGTTCGGCCCGTGGGGTCGTACCCACGCGGGCTGGTGAACTCGTGATCCTGCATGCCCGTGACGCGGTGACCAGTGCCGACCGGATTCGTACCTGCCGTCTCCGGTCGGCGGCCGGCCTGGAGCCGGTGACGGTGGGCGGCAGTTCCGGCCCGTTCCTGAGCCATCTGGCGCTCCACCTGCCGACCGTGCTGAGCAACCCCCTGAGCTTCGTGCAGTTCGCGACGACGGGGGATGCCATGAGTCGCGTCGGGGACCGGTCCATCGCCGCGGGATGCCTGGTCGATCTGGACGGCTTCGGCGCGACGCCGGCCGAGGGGGTCGTCGTCGACGTCATCGGACTCGAACCCGTCGTAGTGATTCTTCCGACCGGGCACCCCCTCGCCCGGGAGAGGCGGGTCGACCTTGCGGGCCTCGTCGACGAAACCTGGCTCCTGCCGCCCAACGATTTGGGCTGCGACGACTACGGCGCGCTGGTCGATGCCTGCGGAGCCGCTGGATTCGCGCCGCGGGTCTCACCGCTCCGCATCGGGGACGTGGGCATCCTGTGCGACCTGGTCGCCCAGGGCGTCGGCCTCACGCTGCTGCAGGGGTCGACCAGAGCCCGTGAGGGCGTGGTCATGCGAAGACTCGCCGGCGACCCGCTCCTCGGGCGGCACCTGCTGGCCCTGCACCGCGAATCACCGCTCTTCGGCGCCCGGCCCCTGCTGCTCGATCTCGTACGGGACGCCTTCGACTCCCGCTGCGTCAAGCCGGATTGACCCTCCCGGCGACGGAGCGGCTTCACCCGCCCCGCCCGGACCTTCGGGCCCAGCTGCGGACGTCCGACCGGGCGCCGTCGGCGGGAGTCGGCACAGCACCCGCGCATCTCCCCCTCCGGCGACTTGGCAGGTCACCGCCAAAGTGAGATCGCTTCCTCCCGGAGGTGGCGACGTCCGCCGCCCCTGCCACCGTCTCCCCTTCCTCCCGGGGAGACCGACCCGACGTAAGGACAGTCATGCCCCACCCGAAGTGGTTCACAGCAGTCGGTACCGCCGCGATCATCACCATGATGATGGCACCCGCGGCGCAGGCCGACTCCAGGCCCGAAGCGGCTGCACCGGCAAGCGGTTCTGCCGTGACCACCCTCTACTACGACGCCACCCGCGCCGGTGGATGGGAAGCCGCCATCGCGGCCGGAGTCGCCTCCTGGAACGCGAACACCACCAACGTCAAGCTGGCGCAGGCCCGGCCCGGCACCCGCGCCGAGATCCAGATCGTCGCCACCAACGGCTGGCCGCAGGCCACCCTGGGCCCGGTCCGTCCGGGCGGCAGGGGCCGGGTGGAACTCGGAAGCCTGGCGGTCGCCGAGGGCCACGACAAGACCCGCATCGCCGCCCACGAGATCGGCCACAGCCTCGGCCTCCCGGACACCAAGCCCGGACCGTGCTCGCAGTTGATGTCGGGCTCCAGCGCCGGTGTCACCTGCAAGAACGCCGCCCCCGACGCGACCGAACGGTCCGGGGTCGAGTCCGCCTACGCCGGCCGCACCGCCGCGCCCACCCCGACCGGAGGCCTCCTGCCGGCCGACACGCCCTGACCGCCCGGAGGCGGGACGGGCACCCGTACTCGCCGCTGTCCTCGCCGCCCCGGACTGCGGTGCGATTCGACCGGGCCTCCGTACCGCGGTCCGAGGCTCCCGCCACCACAGCCGGCGGCAGGCCGAGCAGGCCGGACGGGCCGGGGCCGCCGAGTGCCGCAGCCCGTCAGGCGCCGTCAGGCCCGGCCGCGGCCCTGGTCCCGCCGCCGGCCCCGGACGGCGACACGGACGGCGACACGAACGGCGACACGAACGGCGACTGCGAGGAAACCACACGTCAGGACACGGAAGGCTGCGGTGCCGGGGGCCTCCTGTTGCTCGGTCGGATTTCGACCCACGAGCTGTGCAGGAGGTCCGACCCGCAGGTCGGTCCGGTCGGGACGTCACCCGATCGAGCCGACGACCTCGAACCCGCGCTCACCGGGATCGACAGGGCAGCGGTCACTCGGTCCGCCCCCGATCAGGCGGCCACTGCGTCAGTGCGGCGCGGTCGCCGCGGCCACGAACATCGGCACGGCCAGGAAGAGCCGGTCGGCTTTGGCCCGCGCGTGTTGATCAGCGTTCCAACGGTCCGCCTGCGCGCCTGTGACGGCACCGGCGGAGCAGGCTGCTCGGGCCAGTCCGGTGAGCAAGGGCAGCGCGGCCGGCCCGGTGAGCGTGCTGGTGCGTACCTCGATCGTCACGTCGCGGAAGCCGGCGGTCATCAGCAGGGCGCGGAACCGACGAGCTGCCCGCGGGCTGACGATCAGGTCGGCGCGGGCGTGCACGATGGTGCGGGTGAGGGCCGGATCGTCGGAATCGATGACGAGGGCGTCCCAGTCCTGGCCGACCAGCACGATCCGACCGCAGGGCGTGAGGACTCGGCGGGCCTCGGCCAACGCCCGCTCGGGCTCGGCCAGTTCGTGGAACACCTTGTCGGCTCGGTAGCCGTCCACCGAGGCGTCCGGCAGCGGCAGCTCGCACGCCCCCGCGATCCGGAACTCCGCCTCGGGCCAACGGCCGCGAGCGACGGCGATCATCTGCTCGCTCAGGTCCACGCCGACGGCTCGCACCCCCTGCTCGACCAGCTCCGCCACGGCTCGTCCGGCGCCGCACCCCACGTCCACTATGGACGTGCCGGGTTTCGCGCCGAGCAAGTCGTAGGAGAGAGACCGCAGTTGCGGGGCTCCTGGAAGGCGGTCGGCCTCGTCGAGTCGCGCGACGAGGTCGTCGGCGGGGTGGCGTCCGTGTGCTGTTTCCCTGGTCATGAGAGACAGACTGGGCGTTAATGTCGGCATGAAGTCAAGCACGCACAGGACGCCCGTCAGCAGTGAGCGCGGCCCGATGAGCATCGGTGCCGTCGCCGAACGCTTCGGTCTGGCCACGCACGTCCTGCGTCACTGGGAGACGATGGGGCTCCTCGCTCCGGCACGCGACGCCGCGAACCGCCGCCGCTACCACCCAGCCGACCTCGCCCGCGTCGCCGTCGTCCTGCGGGCCAAGGAGTCGGGGCTCTCCCTCGACACCATTCGCGCTCTGGTCACCACTGCCGGTGCCGTGGAACGGCGGAACGTCCTACACGAGGAGGCGGAGGCGCTGCGCTCCCGAATCGCGGCAGCGCAGGCATCACTCGCACTCATCGAATGCGCTCTCGGCTGCGATCAGGAGGACTTCACCCGGTGCGCCCATTTCCGGCTGGTGGCCGATGGCGCGGGCACGGAAGCGCCGTCCACGGACCCCTGTGGCTCCCCACGCCCGAAACCCGCGGGGCCGATGCGGCACCGCCGAGGCGAACCGTGATCTCTTCGATCTCGAAGGCGTCCGTGCCCCCCCGCTTCGTTCCTCGGTGCAGGACCAAGGGTCACCAGCTGCAGTGGTACTGGGCTCGGGTCAGGTCCCGCTCGCCGCCCCGGCTGACATTCCCCGGGGTTGCGGGACCGCCCGCCCGCCCGCCCGGACCCGGCCGCTGCTCGCAGGGCCCTGGCCGTCGGCCGGCTCGCAGGTACTACGGTCGAACTCCGTATCCCTTCCCTGACGTAGGCCAGGAGCCGATGAGCGAGCCGAGTTCGATCCGTATGACGTTGGTGGTGCTCTATACGCCGCGCCTTGAGGAGTGTCATCGCTTCTACCGCGATCTCGGGCTGGTCTTCGCCGCCGAGCAGCACGGGCAGGGGCCCCGGCACTATGCCGCTGTCCTGGCCGACGGTACGGTCTTCGAGCTCTATCCGGCCCGGCCGGAGCGGCAGAGCGAAATCCTCCGCCTGGGCCTCGCCGTCGACGGCAGCGGTGCCGCGGTGCCGCTCACCGCGGGGCGTCACCTGCTCACCGATCCCGACGGTCGCACCGTCGAGGTCCACGTCGGCTGAGCGGGCCTCGGTCGCGGACTGCGGGCCCACCGGCGGGCGATCGACATCGCTGGTGTGTCAATCGTCATCTGAGTCCTTTCGTGGATACCCCCGGCTTCAGCCGGGGGAGGAGGCGGCGAAACTCCCGCGCAGCGGGGCAGAGGAAGCCGGATCGCGGTCAAGTCGGTCTGGCGTAGGCGGCAGCTGACGGAACGTCACGTACTCACGCGCAGGAGTGCTAACGTGTGAGCCATGGCTGCTACTCACGTGAAGCGGGCTTTCAAGTTCCGCTTCTATCCGACGGATGCGCAGGCGGCCGAGCTGTCGCGCACGTTCGGATGCGTGAGGCTGGTCTACAACCGGGCGCTGGCTGCCCGGTCCGAGGCGTGGAC
>NZ_JBSGXP010000084.1:0-36378 GCF_053610105.1 Kitasatospora sp. NPDC054939
GATCGGATCCCCGGGGCCGCCGCCGTGTCCGTCCGCGCGGGTCAGACGTAGCGCTCCAGAATGGACGATTCAGCAAGGCGGGACAGGCCCTCGCGGACCGAGCGGGCGCGGGTCTCGCCGACGCCCTCGACGGTCTGCAGGTCGTCGATCGAGGCCGCGAGCAGCTTCTGCAGCCCGCCGAAGTGCTCGACCAGCCGCTCTATCACGGTGTTCGGCAGGCGCGGGATCTTCGCCAGCAGCCGGTAGCCGCGCGGCGAGACCGCGGAGTCCAGGGACTCCGGCGTGCCCGAGTAGCCGAGCGCCTTGGCGACCGTCTGCAGGTCCAGCAGCTCGGCGTGGGTCAGCGCCTCCAGGTCGGCCAGCACCTCGGCGACCGTCCGGCCCTTCTTGGCGGCCCGCTCCGGGAAGTAGTCCCGGGCGACCAGCTCGCGCTCCGGCTCCACGCCGGCGATCAGCTCGTCCAGCTGGAGCGAGAGCAGCCGGCCGTCGGTGCCGAGCTCCAGCACGTAGCCGGCGATCTCGGTGGCGATCAGCCGCACCATCTCCAGGCGCTGGGCGACGGCGGTGACGTCCCGGACGGTGACCAGGTCCTCGATCTCCAGGGCGGACAGGGTGCCGGCCACCTCGTCCAGGCGCAGCTTGTACCGCTCCAGGGTGGCCAGCGCCTGGTTGGCGCGGGAGAGCACGGTGGTGGAGTCCTCCAGCACCCGGCGGGTGCCGTTGACGTACATCGCGATCAGGCGCATCGAGTGCGAGACCGCGACCACCGGGAAGCCGGTCTGCCGGTTGACCCGCTCCGCGGTGCGGTGGCGGGTGCCGGTCTCGTCGGTCGGGATGGTGGAGTCCGGCATCAGGTGCACCCCGGCGCGGACGATCTTGGTGATGTCCTTGTCCAGCACCACCGCGCCATCGAGCTTGCACAGCTCGCGCAGCCGGGTTGCGGTGAACTCGACGTCCAGGACGAACCCGCCGGTGCAGATCGACTCGACCGTCTTGTCGAAGCCGAGCACGATCAGGCCACCCGTGTTGGCCCGCAGGACCCGCTCCAGGCCGTCACGCAGCCCCGTCCCTGGCGCGATGGCACTCAGGGAGGCCCGCAGCAGGGCCTCCTCACGGGAGGACTTGTCCGCCCGGTCGCTGGCTGCCACGTGACTCCTCCGGTCGACCCGTACCGCGGCGCGCCCGTGCGTCCGTACGCCGGCCTGCGGTCTGTCGCTCTGTCTCTAATTACTGCCTTGTCGCCCATTAGACAGGGGAAAGTCTAACTGCGTGCGGCAATAACAGGGCTTGGGTCAGCGCAGTTCGTCGGAGTCGACCGGCTCCCACCCGGCCATCAGCTCCTCGGGGTAGGCCGTGACGGACGCCCCGCGGGGCGGCGGGGGCGTCTCGCGCGGGGCCGACGCCGCCTCACCGCGCGGCTTGGCGGCGGCCCGGCGGCGGCCCGGGATCGCCCGCAGTGCCTCGCCGATGTCGGCCACCTCGACCACCTTCATCCCCGCCGGGACCTTGCCCGGATCCGGCGGGACCAGCGCGTGGGTGAAGCCCAGCCGGTGCGCCTCGGCCAGCCGCCGCTGCACACCCGTCACCCGCCGGACCTCGCCCGCCAGACCGACCTCCCCGATCGCCACCAGGTTGCTCGGCAGCGGGGTGTCGGAGGACGAGCTGGCCACCGCGAGCGCGATCGCGAGGTCCGCCGAGGGCTCGGTGAGCTTCACCCCGCCGACCGTCGCCGTGTAGATGTCCTGCTTGCCCAGCTTGACCCCGCCGTGGCGCTCGACCACGGCCAGGATCATCGCGATCCGGGGCGACTCCAGCCCGGAGGTCGTCCGGCGCGGGGACGGGATCTGCGAATCCACCATCAGCGCCTGCACCTCGGCCACCAGCGGGCGCTTGCCCTCCAGGGTGACGGTCAGGCACGTCCCCGGGACCGGCTTGTCACGCCGGGTCAGGAACAGCCCGGACGGGTCCGCCAGGCCCTCGATGCCCTCGTCGTGCAGCTCGAAGCAGCCGACCTCGTCGGTGGCGCCGTAGCGGTTCTTGACCCCGCGGATGATCCGCAGCCGGGCGTGCCGGTCGCCCTCGAAGCTCAGCACCACGTCGACCAGGTGCTCCAGCAGCCGCGGGCCGGCGATCTGGCCGTCCTTGGTGACGTGGCCGACCAGCAGGCTGGCCATGCCGCGATCCTTGGAGACCCGGATCAGCGCGTTCGCCACCTCGCGGACCTGGGCCGGGCCGCCGGGGGCGCCGTCCAGCTCGGCGGAGGCGATGGTCTGCACCGAGTCCAGGATCAGCAGGCCCGGGTTGACCGCGTCGATGTGGCCGAGGACGGCACCGAGGTCGGACTCCGCCGCCAGGTACAGGTGCTCGGAGAGCGCGTTGATCCGGTCGGCGCGCAGCCGCACCTGGCCGGCCGACTCCTCACCCGTGACGTAGAGCGTGCGGTGCTGCCCGGTGGCGGCCTTGGCGGCGACGTCCAGCAGCAGGGTGGACTTGCCGACACCCGGCTCGCCCGCCAGCAGGACCACGGCGCCGGGGACCAGCCCGCCGCCGAGCACCCGGTCCAGCTCGGGGACGCCGGTGGAGCGCGCGGTGGCCACCTGGCCGTCCACCTGGCCGATCGGGCGGGCGGGCGCGGACACCGGGCCGGCGGCGGTGGTCCGGATCGGCACCGCGCCGTACTCCTCGACCGTGCCCCACGCATTGCACTCGGGGCACCGGCCGACCCACTTGGGCAGCTGGTTGCCGCACTCGGTGCAGCGGTACGCCGGGCGCGGCTTGGCGGTGGTCTTGGTACGCGGAGCCATGCGAGCCACCGTAGCGGGTGGGTCGGACAACGCGGGCCGGAGCGCGGGGCGCCGCGCGCCGCCCGGGACGGCCGCGCCGGCTGTCGCCCCGGCCGTCGCTGTCCCCGCGGCCGTCGCCCCGGCGTCCACCGCGGTACCGGATCGGGCGATGTTGTTACCCGAAAGAAGTACAACAGCAGGGAATGGCGGGGCGTACGCGGCCCGCGTCTCTACCGTCGACCGGGTGACGACGAGTGCTGACAGGTCCCGCGAGGCCGTGAGGACGGCGTACGACCGGCAGGTGGACGGCCTGTTCACCTACTGCCTCTCGGTGCTGTGCGAGCACGGGGCGGCCACCGCCGCCCTGCGCGAGGTGCGCGAACTGGCGCTGCGCCACGGGGCGCGGCTGACCGAACCCGGGCTGGTGCGCGCCTGGCTGTACTCGCTGGCGCGCTACTGCTGCCTGCGCCGGATGGCGGGCGGGGTCGACGGGCCCGCCGGGGTGGACGGCCCCGGCTGGACGGACAGGGACGGCGTGCACGGCGGCGGGGCGGGGGCCGCCGACGGGCCGGACGCGTCCGCCGAGGCCGGCCGGCGGCGGCGCGAGCTGGCCTCGCTCGCCTGGCCCGAGGCGGCCGGCACCGACCCCGAGCAGCGCGAGGCGCTGGAGCTCGCCGTCCGACACCGGCTCAGCCCGATCGAGGTGGCGGAGGTCCTCGGCATCCCGTTCGACCGGGCCCGGGCGGTGCTGGCCGCCGCCGGGGCGGAGGTCGCCCGGACCCGGGCCGCGCTGCTGGTGCTCGGCGTCGGCAGCTGCCCCGAACTGGACCGGCTCGGCGGGGCCGGGGCGGAGAGCTGGCGGGACTGGGTGCTCGGCCCGGCGCTGCGCCGGGAGCTGGTGCAGCACGTGGTGGACTGCCCGACCTGCCGAGGCACCGCGGAGCGGGTGGCGGGCGGGGCCCCCGGCGGGGGCTGGGCCGGCGTCGGCAGCGGGGGCGGCGCGGGCGGCCTCGGCAGCTGGGGCGGGGGCGGTTCCGACGGCGGGGTGCTCGCGGGGCTTTCGGGTCTGCCGGTGCTTCCCGCGCCGCCGGAGGCGCTCGCACCCGGCGCGGCCGGTGCGCCCGGCGCGGGCGCCTTCGGCGGGGCGGGCGGCGGCGGGGCGGGCCCAGTGGCCGGGGGCCGCGGGGCGGGCGCGCTGAACGGGGCGGGTGCCGCGCAGGGGGTGACCGCGGTGGACGGGGTGGCCTACCTGCCCGGTGCGGCCCCCGGCCGCCGGCTCGCCGGTCCGGCGCCGGTGACCGAACCGGGGCTGCGCTTCGACCAGCGGGGCTTCCCCCGCCACCGTGCCCCGGACGACGCCCGGGGCACGGTGGTGCGCCAGCGCGTGGTGACCACCGGCGTCCTGGCCGCGGTGCTCGCCGCCCCGGTGGTCGCGCTCTGGGCCGGGTACCAGGACGGCGGCGGCCCGACGGCGGCGGCCACCGTCTCCTCGGTCCGGGTCGACGAGGACGGCCGCAACGGCTCGCCCGAACAGGGCCGGCCCGCCGGTGCCGAGCCCGTGGGCGGCACCGTCGCGGGCACCGGCACGACTACCGCCGGCCTGGCGCTGGCGGGGGCGGGACCCTCGAATGCAGAAACGTTTCCCGGGATCCAGGGCCCCGCCGTACCGGTCCCCGCGCACGGCTGCACCCCGCTCGACAGCCCGGCCCTGGTCGCCCTGCCCGCCCCGCCCGCCGGACCCGACCGGGCCGCCGACGGCCGGCCTGCCCAGCCCGTCCCGGGCGGCCTGCTGACCGTCGAGGCCGGCGAGTACGGCAACCGCACCGTGCTCACGCTGACCAACTCCGGCGGCACCGACATCACGTGGCAGGCCGTCGTCGACGCCCCCTGGCTCCGGCTCAGCCGGGACTCCGGCACCCTGCTGCCCGGCCAGCGAATCACCGTGATCGTCACGGTGGACGAGGACCGGGCGCCCGACGCCCCCTGGACCGCCCGGATCGCGCTGCCGCCCTCGCACGCCGTGGTGACCCTGGAGGGAGGACGGCAGCACCCGGGCGGCCACCCGACACCCGGCACCGAACCGACCCCCGGCGGCTCGGCCACCCCGGCACCCACCCCACCGGCCACGTCGTCGCCGACCGCCGGTCCGGAGCCGACGGCGAGCCCGACCACCGACCCGCCGTCACCGGGGACGCCGTCCGGCAGCGCCTCTCCGGTCCCGCCGACCTCCTCACCGACCGCCCCGCCCACGACGGCGCCGACGGCCGGCCCGAGCGCCACCCCGACGACCGGGCCCGGCACCAGCAGCGGCGGCCCGAACGGCGGCTCCGGCAGCACACCGGCGGGGACCGCGGGCTGAGCCGGAGGGCCGGGGTGGCCGGGGGGGGTGGTCGGACGGCGGGTGGCAGGCGGGCGGGCCCGAGGAGCGGGTGGTCGGTCAGGCGGTCAGGCGGTCAGGCGGTCAGGCGGTCAGACCGGTGATCGCGTCCCCGACGTACTTGGCGCCCAGCACCAGCAGGACCACCATCACGATCGCCGTGTTGTGGGTGGCCATCCACGCCTTCCACTCCCCCAGCACCCGGTCCGACCGCTGCCCGCCGAACAGGTGGACCGCCAGCGGCAGCAGCGTGCACGACGAGCCGATCAGCACCAGCAGCGCAGCCGCCCCCGCCTTGCCGGCCGCCGAGGCGGGCGCGGTGGCGACGGCCACTGCCCCGCCGACCGCCAGCACCAGGTTCTTCGGGTTCGCCGCCACCAGGAGGGCCGCCAGCCCGGCGGACCGGGCCGGGGTGAAGCGGTCGACCGCCTGCATCCACTTCGGCGGGCTGTGCACGTGCCCCTCGCGCGGACGGTCCCGCCACTGCGCCGCCCCGAGCAGCAGGAACAGCACGCCCAACCCCAGCCGCAGCCACCACGACCAGGCGGGCCGGTCCCCACCGGCGCCGCCGTCCGCACCGGACCCGAGCAGGACCACCACGGCGACCACCGCCGCCAGCGCCGCCGTCCACCCGGCGGCGAAGGCCGGCCCGTTGACCCGCCCCCGCGGGGAGGCCAGAAGCAGGACCGTCGCGACCAGCCCCAGCGGGCTCACCGCGATGCCCACGGCCGAGGCCAGCATCCCGCCGACGGCGTCTCCCATCCCCGCTCCCCGTCAGCGGCGGCGGATCAGCGGCAGCCGGTAGCTGCCGTCGAGGACGGCCGCCTGCGGCTGGTAGAGGCGGACCATCGGCCGGAACTCGCCCTCCGGCGCGGGCAGCCAGTTGGCCGCCTCGTCCGGGTCGGTCGGCCGCTCGTGCTGCAGGACGAGGGTCAGCGAACCGTCCTCGCCGCGGACCAGCCCCGGAGTGCGGTCGCCGATCGCGTAGCGGTCGATCGGGTTGGCGACCAGGTAGTAGTCCGGCAGCGCGTACATGGTGACGGACCAGAAGGCGTCCACCGGCGGTGGTACGTCGAAGCGCAGGGTGTACGCGTGGGCGCCGGTGAGCGGGTGCCCGTCGGCGTCGTCGAAGGTGCTGGCGTACACCGCCTCGTACGCGTGGTTGCCCCAGAGCGCGGCGCGGGCGGCGACCGCACGGGTCAGGTAGGCGGCCCGGCGGTCCGGGATGCGCCACTCGGGGTCGTTCAGCGTTCCGGGGCCGAAGTGGTCGAGGTTGTAGTCGAAGAGGTGCAGGTTGGCGTTCCACTCGCCGGTCGACTCCTCGACGGCAGGCCTGGTGGCCGCCTCGACCCGCTCGCGTCCGGCCGCCTGTCCGCGGGAGAGCGCAGCCGCCCACTCGGGTGCCGCCGCCCGGTACGGCGACGGTCCCCCGTCGAGCAGGCCGAGCGGCGCGAACCGCTGCTGGTAGGCGAGGTCCGCCGCGGGGGGCGGGAAGGCCGCCGCCCAGACCCGGAGGCGTTCGAAGAAGCCCAGGGCCTCCGGCACCTCGGGGTCCGGTCGCGGCAGGCCCGCCGCGACCCCGCCGGCCTCCAACGCTCCGAGCTCCATCCCGCCCTGGAAGGCCACGGCCCTGGCCAGGTCGGCCGGTCCGTCGCAGGCGGTGCGGCCGACGACGGTCGCCACCGTGGTGGGGGACTCGATCAGCCCGTGCCCCTCCAGCGGGACGCCGTGCCAGCCCGGCGGGACGATCAGCCACTTCTGTGCGCCGGTGCCGGTGGCCCGGCTGCCCAGGTAGGCGAAGTTGTTGGTCCACGCGTCGATGAACTGCAGCACGTAGTAGGCGCCGCCGCTGTCCGGCACCTGCAGCACCTGCGGGCCCTCGGAGAGGTCGAGCAGGGCGATGGAGTACAGGGTGTCGTTGTTGACCGAAACGTAGGCGTCCTCGGGCCCGGCCAGGGTGCCGCTGTGGCTGAACCGGTTGAACGGTGCGGCGGCGATGCTGCCGAGGCCCTTGGTGTGGAAGCCCTCCACCATCGACAGGTCGAACACCAGGGGGTAGCCGTAGACGTAGGCGTCGGCGGCCAGGGCTTCCAGCTCGGCTTCGGTCATGCGGGGTCCTTGTCCGGGAGGCCCGATCGGGCCGGTGGCGGAGCGACGGGGTACGCCGGGGCGGCGGGCGGCACAGCGAGGGGGTGCACCGGGGCGGCGGGCGGCACGGGGGTGGCGGGTGGACGGCCTGCCGCGGGCGGGCGGCCGACGGCGGGCGGCGGTGGGCCGGTGGTCAGCACGGGAGGAGCGGCGGGAGCCGCCAGGAGCCGTCGAGGACCGGGCGGTCCGGCCCGTACAGCCGGATCACCAGCGCGAACGGTCCGTCCGGGGCGGGCAGCCAGTTGGCGGAGTGCTGGGCGTCGGCGGGCCGCTTGTGCCGGACGTGGAGGGTGAGGCCGCCGTCCGGGTCGCGGACCAGCCCCGGGGTGCGGTCCCCGATGGCGTAGCGGTCGAGGATGTTGTCGACCAGCAGGCCGCCGGGCAGCTCGTACACGGTCACCGACCAGAGGAACCGGACGGGCGGGAGCTCCTCGGGGGCGAAGCGCAGAACGTAGTCGCGGTCGCTGGCGTTCGGCGGGCGGTTGCCCGCACCGTCCTCGCTCCAGCCGCCGTACCAGACCTCCTCCGGCGGCAGCCCGTACAGGCCCGTCGCCGCCGCGGCGGCCCGCTTGAGGTGCTCGGCCCCGAGCTGCTCCCGGGTGCCGAACATGCCGGCCGGGGTGGAGCCGTGCCGGACCGCCTCGGCGAGCCGGGCCCGGGCGTCGGCGATGCCGTGCGCGATCTCGGTGCGGTGGTCGAGCGGCAGGGCGGCGGGCTCGAACTCGCCCCGGCCGTCGATGCCGAGGTCGGCGAGCCGCCCGCGCAGGTCCGCGTCCTCGGGGAGTGCGGGGAAGAAGCCGAGCAGGAAGTCGAGGAAGCCGAAGAACTCGATACCGTCCCAGACCTCCTCGCGCCAGACCGGCCAGACCGGGTGCGGCGGCAGGTGTTCGGGCGCCGGGGTGCCGGCGTACTCGTGCAGCGGGCGGAGGCGGTACTGCCGCTGAAGCCCCTTCAGCTCCGCCACCGCCCCGGGCGTCCCGTCGGCGAGGTGGGTCCGGCCGACGATGCCGACCAGCCGGGTGGCGGTGCGGATCACGCCGGTGATGCCCTCCGGCGCCTCGCCCTGCCAGTCCGGGCCGGCGATCAGGTGGTCACCGGCCTCCTGCCCGGTGGAGCGGGCGCCGACGAACCCGGCGTAGGCGGTGTCCAGGTCGTGCACCGGCAGCACGTAGTAGCGGTCCGCGGCGGGGACGGAGAGCACCCAGGGCTCGGCCCTGAGGTCCAGCCAGGCCCGGGAGAGCGCGGTGTCGCCGGTGGGCGTGACGGCGTCGGTGTCGTCCGGGCCGACCGGCTGCGGCTGGTGCTCGAACACGCCGAAACCGCCGATGTGCCGCGGGTCGGCGTCGTCGATCACCTGGAAGAAGAGTGTCCGGTAGTTCGCCAGGAGGGGGTGGCCCCAGATCCACGCCTCGGCGGCGGTGGCGCGGACGGTGGACGGATCCACGAGTGCCGGGTTGCCCATCTGACGTTCTCCCCTGTGCTCCCCTGTGCCCGAGCGGCGGCGCAATTCGGTACGAAAGGGATGCTATGCGGGGGGCGGTGGATCAGCATGTCGGCGGACGGACGGCGTCGGCGGACGGACGACCGCAGCCCCCGGGGCGCGGAGCCCCGGGGACCGGGTCGGGGACGGTACGGCGGCAGGTGGGCGGCGTCGGCGCGGGCGGGTGCCGGTGCGGGCAGGTGTCGACGTCAGTGCGCGCTGGCGTCAGTGCGGGCAGGTGCCCCCGCGGGCTGGCGCGCGCGTCAGTGGGAGCGGCGGGTGACCAGCTCGGCGAGGGCGAGCAGTTCGTCGGCCGCGGAGGGCTCGGGAACGGCCCTGGCCAGCTGGGCAATCGCGGCGGCCATCCGCTCGCAGGACTCACCCTGGGCCCAGCCCCGGCCGCCGGCCGCGTCCACCGCGGCGGCGCAGCGCGCCAGCTCCTCCGGGGTGAGCGGCCGCTCCAGCCCGTAGAGGTGCGCCAGTACGGCCCCCTCCTCCGTACCGGAGCCGAGCGCCGCGACGACCGGCAGGGACTTCTTGCGGGCGACCAGGTCCGCGCCGACCGGCTTGCCGGTGACCGCTGGATCCCCCCAGATGCCGATGAGGTCGTCGATCAGTTGGAAGGCGAGCCCGATCTCCCGGCCGAAGCCGTCCATCGCGCGGACCGCGGCCTCGTCCGCCCCGGCGTACAGTGCGCCCGTCGCGCAGGCCGCACCGAGCAGGGCGCCGGTCTTCGCCTCGGCCATTGCCAGGCACTCGGCGAGCGAGACGTCGCTGCGCTGTTCGAAGGCGCAGTCGATCTGCTGGCCCTCGCAGAGCTCGACCACGCAGTCGGTGAGGTAGCGGACGGCGGCGGGGGTCGCCGGGTGGGCGTCCTCGGCGAGCAGCCGCAGCGCGAGCGAGTGCATGGCGTCCCCGGCGAGGATGGCCTCGGTGGTGCCGAACACCCTCCAGGCGGTGGGCCGGTGGCGGCGGGTCTCGTCGCGGTCGATGACGTCGTCGTGGAGCAGGGTGAAGTTGTGGACGAGTTCCACGGCGGCCGCGGCGGCGGTGACGGAGCCGGGGGCACCGCCGAGGGCCTGGGCGGCGGCCAGGACCATGGCCGGCCGGATCGCCTTGCCGGCCGGGGCCTCGACGGGCGAGCCGTCGGCCTCCCACCAGCCGAAGTGGTAGCCGGCGACCTTGCGCATCGCGCCGGGCAGCGAGTCGACGGCGGCGCGGAGCACCGGGTCGACCAGGGTGCGGGCGCGGGCCAGTACGTCCTCCGCCTCGTGGCCCTCGCGGTGGTCCCGCTCCAGCGTGAAGATTCCCATGGTTCCTCCCCCTCGGTAATGGCCGAGCGCCCGGCCCGGTCGGCTCGGCGAACCGCGTCGCCGACCGGGCGGGTGCTCCTGTCCGCGGCCCCCGCGGGCCGCGCTCCGGCTGCTCCCCCGACTGCTCCTACCGGTGGGCGATGTCCACGTTCTCCAGCACGCCGATCGCATCGGGCACCAGAACGGCCGCGGAATAGTAGGCGGTGACGAGATAGGAGATGATCGCCTTCTCGTTGATGCCCATGAATCGGACGGAGAGTCCGGGCTGGTATTCATCGGGAATTCCGGTCTGGTGCAGACCGATGACGCCCTGGTTCTCCTCGCCGGTGCGCAGGGCGAGGATCGAGCTGGTGTGCCCGCCGACGATCGGGATCTTGTTGCACGGGAAGACCGGCACCCCGCGCCAGGCGGTGACCTGGCGGCCGTGCACCTCGACGGTGTCGGGGTAGAGGCCGCGCCGGTTGCACTCCCGGCCGAACGCGGCGATGGCCCGGGGGTGGGCGAGGAACATCTTGGTGCTGCGGCGCCGGCTCAGCAGCTCGTCCATGTCGTCCGGGGTGGGCGGGCCGGAGTGGGTCTGGATGCGCTGGTCGTACGCGGCGTTCTGCAGGAGCCCGAACTCGGGGTTGTTGACCAGCTCGTGCTCCTGGCGCTCGCGCAGCGCCTCGATGGTCAGCCGGAGCTGGTGCTCGGTCTGGTTCATCGGCTGGTTGTAGAGGTCGGCGACCCGGGAGTGGACCTTCAGGATCGTCTGCGCGACGCTCAGCTCGTACTCGCGCGGCCGGAGCTCGTAGTCCACGAAGGCGCTGGGCAGCTCGAACTCGCCGGCGTGGCCCGCGGAGAGGTTGATCGCGGCCTCGCCGTGCTTGTTCTGCGGCCGCTGGAAGCCGTTGAGGTACTCCATGATCTGCAGCTGCAGGGCCTCGGAGCGGTCGGCGAGCTCCTGGAAGGACTGCCAGGAGAGCGCCAGCACGGTGCCCGAGGTGGCGGCGCGCACGGTGTACGGCCAGTCCCCGTCGGACTGCTGCAGGACCTCGTCGCCGAGGTGGTCGCCGTCGGCGAGCGTGCCGACCACCGTCTCCTCGCCGTATTTGCCGGTCCCGATCCGGCTGAGCTTGCCGTGCGCGATGATGAAGACCTCGCCGATCGGGGCGCCCGCCTCGACCAGGACGTCACCCGGGGAGAACTCGCGTTGCGTGAAGCGGCCCGCCAGCTCCTCCAGCACCGCATCGTCCTCGAAGCCCCGCAGCACCGGAACCTCGCGCAGGGTCGGCGCCAGGACCCTCACCTGCGTCCCCTCCTGGACGCAGCCCACCCGACCGCGGCCGACCGCGTGGCGCAGACGGCGGTTGACCCGGTAGGTACCGCCGGACACCTGGACCCACGGCAGCATCCGGAGCAGCCAGCGGGGGCTGATCTCCTGCATCTGCGGCGCGGACTTGGTGGTCGTCGCCAGGTTCCTCGCACCGGCGGTGCTCAGACTCTGCTGGACCGGCGCCGGGCCCGCCTGCGACGGGCCGCCCGGCAGAGGAATACCGACGTTGGTTTCGGTGGACATGGGGGGAGCCCTTCGCGTACCCGATGAACTGTCACCTTGCAAGATTCATGGTGAGCCCATTCGGGGTTGCCCGCAATCACTCTTTCGAGTGGTCGGAATAGCCGAACAAATAGTACGACTAGATCACCTGATCGATATTCATTCGCTCATAAGTTCGTCACGCGTTCGAATCAATCGCGCGGGGGCGGGCCCGCCCCCGCCGCACGCGCCGCCCCGAGCGCCCCCACCCGGCGTTCGAACCCCGGACGAGGGCCGCTAAGGTGCCGCCTCAAAGGGCCACGGGGCGAGCTGCCGAGAGCGCCGATACCGCACCGGATGCCCTCCCTTCGTTCGCCCCTGACCAGGGAGACCCCCGTGAGCGCGCCCGTACGCGTCTGGCTGAACCGTACCTACGCCGAGAACGTCTTCTTCATCGAACTCCTGCGCGCCGCACCGCGCCCGGTCGAGATCCACGCCACCCACAGCGACCCCGACTCCCCGGTCCTCGCCGCCGCCGACCACGGCGCCCTGGAACCCGACGGCCTGACCCCCGACGCCTACGTCGCCTTCGCCCTCGACTACTGCGCCCGCAACGCCGTCGACGTCTTCCTCCCCCGCCTCAACCAGCTCGCGATATCCCTGCACCAGAAGGAGTTCGAGGCCGTCGGCACCGCCCTGGCCTGCCCGCCCGCGACCGCCGTCGCGGCCTTCGACAGCAAGGTCGACGGCTACGCCGCGATGGCCGCCCTGGGCCTGCCCACCCCGCCCTGGTGGCAGGTCCGCACCGCCGGCGAACTGCTCGCCGCCGTCGCGCAGATCGAGGACGCCGGCGGCACCGCCTGCCTCAAGCCCGCCTCCGGCGCGGGCGGCGAGGGCTTCCGGGTGCTCACCCGCGAACCCTTCGGCCTGCACCGGCTGGCCGGCTGGGACTCCCGGGTCCAGGTCGACCAGGTGGTCGCCGCCCTGGAAGCCCGCCCGGACGGCGCCGACCTGCTCGTCATGCCCTACCTGGAAGGCCCCGAGATCTCCGTCG
The DNA here is from genome assembly GCF_053610105.1 of Kitasatospora sp. NPDC054939. Taxonomy (NCBI): domain Bacteria; kingdom Bacillati; phylum Actinomycetota; class Actinomycetes; order Kitasatosporales; family Streptomycetaceae; genus Kitasatospora; species Kitasatospora sp. NPDC054939. The sequence continues at coordinate 12,672 of NZ_JBSGXP010000084.1, forward strand.
ACTGCCTCGCCGACCGGGACGGCACCCTGCTCGCCGCCGTCGGCCGCAGCAAGCACCGCCGCCGCCGCAGCTTCACCACCGCGCCCGCGTACCTGGAACCCGCCCGCCGGCTGGTCGAGGCCACCGGCATGGCCTACCTCTCCAACGTGCAGTTCCGCCACCTCGGCGGCGAACCGGTGGTCATCGACGTGAACACCCGGCCCTCCGGCGGGCTCCACCAACTGCGGCTCTGCGGGCTCAACCTGCCATGGAACGCCGTGCAGTTGGCACTCGGAGAGCGCCCCGACACCAGCGGGCTGCCGGAGCTCGCGGGCGTCGAGTACACCCTGGTCTCGGGCATCCAGCCGGTCCCGCCGCGCCGACTGCCCTCGGCCCGCGAGCGGATCGGCACCGGCGTCGGCGTCGGCGTCGGCGTCGGCACGACGGTCGGGGCGGGCGCGGCGATCCCGGCGGGCACGGCGATCGGGGCCGGCATCGGGGACGCGGCGGGCACGGGGGTCGGGGCCGGCGTCCCGGTCGGCCAACTGGTCGGCTAGAGGGGCCCGTTCCAGTCCAGGGTCGGCTCCAGCACGCCCTCCAGGGTCAGCAGCCAGCGCTTGACGTCGATCCCCACCCGGCCGCCGCCGAAGCCGCCGATCCCGTCCGCCGCCACCACCCGGTGGCACGGCACCAACAGGGCCACGGGATTGGCGGCCATCATCTGGCCGACCGTGCGGGCCGCCAGCCCCGGCTCCGCAACCCCGCCGAACACCCCGCTGCGGACGGCCAGTTCGCCGTACGTGACGGTGCTCCCGTACGGTACCGAGCCCAGCAGCGCCTGCAGCACCGCCCGGTGCGGCCCGCTGCTCAGGCTCCAGTCGATCGGCAGCCCCAACTCGCGCCGCTCACCGGCCAGGTACTCACCGATCCGGCCGGTGACGGCAGCGATCTTCGCGTCGTCGGTGCACGGCGGCAGCTCCCCGGGCTGCCCCAGGTACCCGGCCGCGGCCACCCCCAGCGGGGTCACCGCGATGTGCATCGGACCACTGGGCAGCGGCGTCTCGACGGTCATCCAGGACATCGGCCCGGTCGTCGGCACGGACATCGGTACGGACATCGTTACGGCCACCCCTCCCCCGTTCTCGCCGGCGTTCCCACCGGACCCCCGCCCGCGAACCGCCGGGGCCCGCACGGCGACGCCGGACACGGACGCGGTCCACCCGCCCCCGGCGCCATCGTACGGCGGCGCCCCCCGCTGCCGCCGCCGTACCGCCCGGGCGTCGGGGCGCTGCTACAGCCGTCCCTTGATTTCGGCGGCGAGCCCGCGCGTCCAGTGGACGAGCTCGGCGCGGTCGGCCGTCCGGCCCTCGCAGAGTGCGCTCAGCTGGGCCTCGTTGATCCGGTTCGGCCCCGGGATCTCCAGCAGGTAGGCGATCTCCTCCAGGACCGTCGCCAGTCGCTTGGCGTCGGTGTGGTCCATGGCGACCGCGGCCTCGTGGTGGCCGATGGTGAGAGAACCGGGCATGGCAGCCTCCTCCGTTCACCCCCGCACCCTCCACCGTACGGCGCCGCCGCCAGGCCCGCCCCGCGACCGCCCGGGCCACCACCCCGGGTGACCGGCCCGCTGCGGCCGGGCGCCGATCGCACCCGCGCCCGGACCCCCACCCGCACCCGCACCCGCACCCACCTCAGTCCGCGCCACTCCTGGTCGCACCGCCCGCCGCCGCACCGGCCGAGGTCGTGCCGCTCCAGCGCCGTCGGCGGACCGCCGGCACCGCCAGCACCACCGCGCCCGCGGCCACCTGCCAGAGCGCCCCGAAGGCCAGGACCGCCGCCGCGCCCGTCCGGTCCGCCAGCGGCCCGGCCGCCGCCAACCCCAGCGGGCCGAGCACGAACGCCCCCAGACTGCCGAACGCACTGATCCGGGCGAGCACTTCGGCCGGCACCCAGCTCTGCATCGTGGTCGCGTACAGCGTCTCGCAGACCGCCGCCCCCACCCCCGCGCACACCGCCGCCACCCCCACCGGCGCGAGCCCCGCACCCGCCGCGAGCGCCGCCGAGGGCAGCGCCCACCCGAGCCCCGCGACCGTCGCCACCGCCAGCGGCCGACGCGGGCGCCGGCCCAGCATCAGCAGCCCGCCGAGCACCGCCCCGGCCCCGTACAGGCCCATCACCAGGCCCCAGTCGCGCGCCCCGCCCAGTTCCCGCTGCGCGGTGAGCGGGCCGAGCACCAGGAACGGCGCCCACACCAGCAGGTTGAACAGCCCCATCTGCACAGTGGTGATCCACAGCCACGACCGGGAGCGGAACTCCGACCAGCCCTCCCGGAGGTCGGCGAGCACCGACTCCTCCCGGCCCGCCCGCGGCTCCGGCGGACGGGCCGCGAGCCGCAGCAGCGCCACCGCCCCGACCGCGTACGTGAGAGCGTCGACCAGCAGCACGGCCTCGGGCCCGTGCACCGCCGTGACCAGCCCCGCGACCACCGGACCCGCCACCGTCGACACCGAACGGGCCAGCCCCAGCAGGGTGTTGGCGTCCCCGAGCCGGTCCGGATCACGCACCAGCGAGGGCACCAGCGCACCGAGGGCCGGCAGGAACACCCCCTCGCCGAGCCCCCAGACGGCGACCAGCGCCACCATCACCCAGAGCGGCGCCCGCCCGGTCAGCAGCACCGCCGCGAACACCGCCTGCACCGCGCAGCGCAGCACGTCCGCCGCCACCATCACCCGCCGGCTGCCCAGCCGGTCCGCGACCACCCCGCCGACCAGCAGCACCAGCACGACCGGCAGGATCCTGGCCGCCATCACCCAGCCGAGCTCCGTCCCGCCGCCGCCCGCCCCGAGCACCGCGAAGGCCACCGCGACCGGGGCCATCGAGGAACCCAGCAGCGAGGTCGCGTACCCGGCGAAGAACCATCCGAAATCACGGTCGCCCAGCACGGCCAGACGGCTGCTCAGCGCGCGCCGGGGAGCCGGGATCCGTTCCGCATCCACTGTCACGGACGGCAAGTCTGCCTCCGGACGGGAACGCCGGACAAGGGTTTCCGGGTACGAACTTGAGCCTTTTGGCATCAATTCACGGCGGAATCCCCATTGCCGCAGTAAACCGACCCTCATATGCACCTCCACCTGCGATTTACTGCGCTTGGCCACTATGCTGGAAGCTCCATCGGATCACCGATTTACTGCGACAGAAAGGCCCGCCCGTGACCGGCCCCCAGCCCGTCGAGTACGCCGTCGCGGTCGAGCGGTACCTCGCCGGCTCCGGCCTCGGCGCCGGATCCCGCCGCATCTACCGGATCGCCCTCGACACCTGGGCCTGGGCCCTCGCCGACCGCCCCGCCCCCACCGGCCCCGGACGCCGCCGGTCCCGGCCGCCCGTCCTCCCGCTCGCCCTGCTCGACCACCCGGACGCCGCCACCCGCCTGCAGGCCGCCGTCGACCGCCGCGCCGCCGACACCGACCCGCGCACCCTCAACCGCGAACTCTCCACCCTGCGCGCCGCCACCGCCTGGTGGCGCTCCCGCGGCTGGCTCGCCACCGACCCCGCCGCCGGCCTCCGCGCCCGGCCCGTTCCCGCCACCACCGCGACACCGCTGGGCCCCGACGAACTCCGCGCCCTCTTCGCACTCCGCGTCCCACTGCGCGAGAAGACCCTCTGGCACCTCCTGCACGAGAGCGGGGCCGCCATCGAGACCGTCCTCGCCCTGGACGCCGACGACCTCGACCTCCCGCAGCGCCGCACCCACCCCTCGGCCGCACCCCTGCACTGGCGCACCGGGACCGCCCGACTGCTCGCGCTCCACCTCGCCGGCCGCACCACCGGCCCGCTCTTCCTCACCGACCGCCGCGCCCCGACCGGCACCACCGCCCGCGACCGCTGCCCGCACACCGGCCGCGCCCGTCTCTCCTACCGCCGCGCCGCCGAACTCTTCACCGCCGCCACCCGCCCGCTCACCCCCGACGCCACCGGCTGGACCCTGCGCCGCCTCCGCACCGGCTGACACCACCCGCCCCCGACAGCACGAACGCCCCGAACCGGACCCGGTTCGGGGCGTTCCCTGCCTGCTCGAAGACTGAGCCCCCTGTCGGGTTCGAACCGACGACCCCCGCTTTACAAGTTCGATCAGCGAACGCTCACACGAGCGGCCCGCTACCGGACTGTTGGTCCGGCCATGCCCAAGTGATTGGTGGCGGCCGCTCCGGTCCATCACTGTTGATGTCGTTCGCTGATGTCGATCCCCGCCAACAAGGGGGCCCGCTAGTCCCGGCCCACCGCTGGCCCGAACCTTGCGGCGCCAGCCATGAGGGAGGCTCCCGCCCCGCGAACAACGGACTCACGGTCGCCACAGGCCCATGCGTTCACCAGGCAGGTTGCCTAGATTTACCGCCTAGCCCCCTTCAAGATCTCGCGCGACCAGAAGTCAAGCCGAAGCACGATCTCCTGGGCGCGGTATGCCCCGGCCGGGAAGAACGGCAGGACGAGAAGAGCCGGCAGGCAGGCGACAGTCACGAGCAGGAGCGGCAACATCGCCAGAGCCAGGACGACTGCACGACCCCTCATGGCGGCAACGAGCTGATACACCGACAAGCACCTCCAAGGAAGGACAACTGATGTTGAACACCGTGGTCGGTGTAGCCCAGTTGCGCGAAGCCGCAGTGGTTGCCAATCTGGCGCAAGACATCGCCCAGGGTGGGGATACACATGCCGCTTGAACAGCCCAGCTCACAGCGTCCGGGCACGGAGATCGAAGTCAGCAGCCAGCCCGACGTTGCCAGGCTCGCAAGTGAGTTGACAACCCTGTTCAGGGCACTGGGGGTGACACAGGAGCAGTATGCGGTCCGCATCAACCTCGACAGCAGCCTGGTGTCCCGGTACCTTCGCGGCCGACGGGTAGCGCCGAGCGACTTCATAAACCGCCTTTTGAAGGAAGTTGAGGTGAATCGAGGCTCTCGAGTCACCCAAGAGGTACGTGACCAGCTTCGCCAGCTACGCATGCGGGCCCTTCAGGCAGTAGACCCGCGCCAGTACGAACTCGAATCCCTTCAGGAGTCCGTGGAACGCTCGCGCCGCAATATCCACAGGCTCGAACTTCAATGCGAAGGACTCGTACTGCTACTGGACCAGAAGGAAGCGGAGGCGTCGCAGAGCAAGCGCGACCTTTTGCAACTTCAAAGCGACTGGATCGCCGAACGAGTAGCCGATGAGGCGAGTCGCCTACTAGAGAAAGGCGACAGAAGCCGACTCGAGGATGAGGTGGAGTCACTGCGAACTCAACTGGCCGAGGCGATTCAGTTGAAGGATCTAGCGGAACAGCGCTGCCGTGACCTGATGAGCGAAATGGTGAACCTCGAGAAGAAGATCGCCGCCGAGATCGAAGAAGGAAACAGGCAGGACAGATTCGACCTTAAAGCAGACCTGGCCGCCCACTGGCGCGCGGGCGATAATTTGAAAGCCTATCAAGTCCTGGTCAATTCCGCCCTGACGGCCCCCATTGGCGAGCTGATTGAAATCTCGGCATGGCTTCTAGCCAATAGCCGAGCCCGCGAAGCCAAGCAACTCCTAGTCGATGCCGTTCGCCTTCGACCACTAAACGAGCTGATCCTAGTCTGCCAGGCCATCAACCAATCCGGCCCCCTGGGCGCCTCCTTCGACATGCGTAGCACCATCTATAGCGAGATCTCCTCCTCTCGGACCTACGACGAAGTTCTGACCATCCACGCAGCTGCAAGCTTCGATGACTCGGGGTCGAAGGGTTTCGTTCTAGAGCAGGTCGACGCAACAGCAATCATGACAGACTGGGTGAACGCCCACTCCCCTGTCGAAGCGGTAACGGCCCTTAAAGACTTCACCGAGAAGGGGCATCACGATACAACTAGAACGATTGCCCGTCGAATCGCCCGACAAAGAAGGCTCCTGTTCCCCGCGCTCGATATCCTATCAAGCAACTCCGCAAATCTTGCGGAGCTGATTCTCACCGAGAGGTTCACCCCCCGCATCAATGGTCAATTCGAGGTAACTCCAATGGCTTTCGCCGCCATTCTCAGCTCCGGAATTCCGTTCCAGTGCTGGGACTTTATTGCATCGTGGCAAATCGCACACCTTCGCGGCAATCTCCTTCACCAGATGATCCACTCGATCAACCTTCCAAATCGGCACCCGCTCCTGGCGAAGCGGTTCAATGAGAAGCTCACCCTGGACTGCCCCGCCCGCTTGAACGAGAAGCTATCTGCTCGCACGGTCTACACTTCGCTTCGCCCCATTACTGCACTTGACAATTCCGAGACCCTCGGTTCCGCACTTATCAGGATTTCCAATGCCCAGACTGAGTGATCGGCCGCCGCCTCCTAGCGTCAAGGGTCATCCGGCGCCCGCCTCTACAACCCCCATCCGCTGCGGGTAACTTTGCGACGAGCGGCCGCAGGTGCGACCGCAGCCGAGTCGTTCATGTCCCCTGAAGTCCACACACCGCTCTCGGAACAACCTTTAGGATCGGCAGTTCGACTCATGATTGCCTATCACCTATGGCCCGGGGGACATGGATACGACAGCTCAGCTTGTGACCATCGCAGCCGTGGTCCTGGGAGCCTTGACGACCTATGCCACGAACGCCCTGATGGAGCGGAGCAAGCGACGAGACGGCTTGCGGGTTCGGTGGGATGAGAAGAAGCTCGACGCCTACGCCGAGTACGTGGGGCAGGTTCGAACCACGCTCCATGCGGCGATCATGCTGTACGAGGTGCGCGAAGACCTCCGTCGAATGCCACGCACCGAACACGAGCTGCTGATGGACCTCACGGACGCTGGCGGCACTCAAGCGATGACCTTCGAGCGGGTCATGCTGCTTGGCGGGGACGACGTGATTGCGGCGGCTCACGCAGTCCAGGAGGCCGCCGCCGCGATCGGTTGGCAGGCCCGCGGGCTGGTGGAGGGCACCCTGGAGGAGTGGCGAGCGCTTCACACGAGTGCCTTCAAGGCGATCAACCGGTTCCATGAGGCCGCGCGAGCCGACCTTGGCGTCGGCGGCCGGTTTGAGGGCGATCAGCACACCGCTCGCGGGCTCCTGCTACCAGGCTCCCGCGCTGCTGAAGCGTCGGCGGAGCAGAGTTGAGCCGACACAATCGGCCCCGGCGGAGATCCGCCGGGGCCGATCGCATTTGGGTGCATCACGCCACGTCGAGCCGCCAGTTCTCCAGCGCGAGAAGCGCCTCCGCCCTGGCTTGGACGACCGCCATGCGAGCCTCACGCTCAACCTCGTGGCTGTGTGCCGCATGGTGGGTGCTCTGCCCCGGCCACTTTCGGTACAGCAGGCCGGTCTCCGCCAGGAACCACCCGCGGCTAACCGCGTTGAGCGCCATGAGGAGGCCGGTGTCTTCGGAGGCCGGCAGCGCCATCCACCCCCCAAGTGCGATCAGCAGGTCCCGCCGAACGCAGAGCGTCGCCGGGTGCACCTGGGCTCGGAAGTCGTGCGCCTTCCAGTGGGTCAGCACCTCGCCGCGCTCGATTGGCCCGGCCGGCGGGTCCTGGTCGAACCCGACGGTGCTCCCATCCGGGAGGAGATCCAGCACGCGCGATGTCGTCCACGCCACGTCCGGCCGCGTGGAAAGCACAGCGGCATCGCGGGCAAGAGTCCCCGGCGGCAGCATGTCGTCGGCATCGAGCACCTTCACGAACTGGCCTGTGGCCCGGGAGAGGCCCATCGTTCGCGCCATGCCCGCCCGGCCGTGCCGTCCCTGGCCGAAGCTGATCCGCGCGTCGTCCGGGACGTGCGGAGCGACGTCGTCCGTCTCGCCGTCCTGCTGAATAACCCACTGCCAGTCCCAACCCTCTGGGAGTTCCTGGTCAAGCAGGGACTTATAGGCGTCCGCCAAGTACTCAGCGGACGGGCCGTAGACCGCCGTGACGACGGAGATGACGTTGGTCATGCTCACCACCTGTCCAGGGGAGTCGTGAACACCATCTCGGTGCGGTCGCCAGGCAACGTGACATCGGAGATTTCAACCGCCGCGCCCGTGGTGTCGTACGAGATCTTGCGGAGCACCAGCACTGCAACACCTGCCTTAAGACCCAGCTCCTCGGTCTCCTCGGCCGTCGGGGGGCGCGCCGTGACGCGCTCCTCGATGCGGTCGAGTTCGATCCCGAGCGTGAACAACTGGTTCTGTGTACCGCCGGGCCAAGGCTCGTGAGCAGGGTCCAACAGGTCGGGGTTGGCCTCTACCACCTCGTAGACGAGGTAGGACCTGGCCACGTTGAACGGTTCGTCCTCCTCGCGGTAGCGCGTCCGGTAGGTCCGCTCCAGCAGCTTGGTGCCCACCGCCACGCCGAATAGGCCGGCCAGATCGTTACTCGCCTCAGCCTCGCGGAACTCCGCGCTGAACACGAGGTCCGACACGGTCAGCCCGGTGTCGTGCTCCGTCGCGCCAGTCTGCCGACGGGTGTCCTCCGGCTCACGCGCCCGATCCTTCTCCCACTGGTGGCGCTCGTTGGTGCGGGTCACGGGCTTGCGGGGCTTGCGCACGAAGTTTCCGCGGCCATGGACCTTGTCCACCAGCCCCTCGGAGGCCAGAACACCCAGAGCCTGCCGGACCGTGTTGAGGCTGGTCTTGTAGTGGGTCGTCAGATCCGGGGTCTCAGTGGGCAGGCGCCCGCCAGGCAGCCACTCCCCCGCCTGAATCCGGGCACGAAGGTCTTCCGCAATCCGCTCGTACTTGGCCATATCGGGCCACACCGCCATTCACTCGAAGACCATGACAGCTTAAGTCCTCTCAAGCAGTTGACGCGAGGCTGACGGCCCCTCATAGTTTTCCTCACGTCCTCTAGAGGACTCAAGGAAGGGATCTCTAGAGCTTGGCAGGGCTTTGCCTTCTTCTGGGCGCGGCTCTGACCTTGGCGGATGCGCCCGGAGGGGTGGGGTGACAGCCCCCTGAAGGCAGTGCCCGTTCCTTGACAACTCCATAGGTCCCGCCGAGAGCCCCGCGAAGGGAGGTGTCTGGGGAGAGGCGGAGGCAGACCAAGGACGGCCCGCAGTGGGCCCCCGCGGGGGCGAGGGTGCGACTCCCTCCCCGTCCACCTGCAGCAAGCCGCGCATCCCGCGCCGGTGGCTGCTTACTCGGGCCCCTAACGAGCCGCCGCGCATTCCTTGGCCGGTCGCGCGGCGGCCCTCGGGCCCACTCACCCCTTGAGAGAAGAGGTAGACCCGTGAGGTCGATTGTTGCAGGCCAGCGCGCGGCGGGCTCTGAGGAGTTCGCGGAGCTGGCGTTGGGCGTGGACGAGGAGCTGTTCGCCGGCGTCGCCGGTGAGGACGAGCTGAGCCGGGCCGCGCGGCTGGACGTGGCGTACGCGGTGCTGGCGGACCTGCGTCGGGAGGACCCGGAGTTGGCCGCCTACGCGGAGCGGCTGCTGAGGTCGGCGCCCGTGCCGCTGTACGCCGCGCGGACCGTGGCCGCCGCCGGTGCGGTGATGGTGGCGGTGGCCGCGTGAGCCGCAAGGCCAAGTTCTGGATGGTGGCCGCGCTGCTGGCGGTCGTCGCGCTGGCGTTCCGGGTGTCGTGGAACGCGCTGCGCGATGTGGCGTCTTCGGTCGGGGCGGACCCGGTCGCGGCGACCGTCTACCCGTTGGTGGTCGACGGGTTGATGGCCCTGGCCCTGGTCGCCGTTCTGGTGCTGGTCGGGGACGACCGCCGGTTCGCGCTGCGGGTCCTGGTCGGCTACACGGCCGCCTCGCTGGTGCTCAACTACGTGCACGGTCTGGTGCCCGACCTGCACGGCGGCGGTCGAGTCCGGCTGGCCGACTGGGCGCCCGCCCACTGGGCGCTGGTGCTGCTCGCCAGCAGCCTGCCGGTCGGCTCCATCTACTTCGGGTCGGACCTGGTCGCCAAGGTGCTCCACCACCGGCCGGAACGGGAAGAATCAACCCGGCCTACCGCAAATCGGTCGGTGTCTGACCTGCCCGAACCCGCCGACGCCGAACCGGCCGAGTCGGTGTACGAGTCGCCCGACCCCGCCCCCACCGCTCCCCCAACTCCGGCGCCGACCGCGCCCGTCGCGGCGGTGGAGCTGGTCCGGCCGGTGAAGCCGACCGCGGCCCCGGCGAGTCGGCCCCGCCGGGCGACCGGGAGCCTGCCGCAGTCGGCCCGCAGTGCGAAGCCGACCCGCAGCCCGGAGGAGCTGTTGGCCGAGGCCCGGTCGGCGACCGCCGACTGGCCGACCGAGGACCTGGTGGCCGACCGCATCCGAGAGGCCGTCCGCACCTCGTCGGCCAAGGCCCGCGTCCTGCGGGACGCGCTGAAGGCCGAGCGCGAGCGGCCGGCCGACCGCCCCACCCTGCACGCCGTGCCCGCCCCCGCGGTCGACCCGCAGCCCGACGACACCGCCCCCGCCGACGGCGAGGACGACGCGGGTGAGGAGCGGGCGTCGTGAGCCGCCCCCGGTTCTGGGACCCGGACGGCACCCGGTTCGGGGGCACCCCCACCTACCCGTGGCGGATGGCCCCGGCCGGCCTGCTCACCCGCCGACAGCTCCGCGCCCGGGGGCTGCGGCCCGGCGGACAGGACGTCGCCGCACAGATCCTGTGGAACACCCGCAGGGGCGTGCGCGCCGCCTACCTCTACCGCCTCACCCTCGCCAAGCCCGTTCGCCCGATGACCGACGGCCGGGCCGCCGCACTGGCCAAGGCGAACACGGCACGCCGCACCTGCCCCGACTGCGGGCGGGACGCCGGATACGTCATCCCCGCGCACCTGAGCGTGTGCCTGCCCTGCTCCGACACCGCCGCGCGCGCCGCCTGAACCTCACAATCCGCGCTTCACCAAGCCTCTTGGAGCCTTCGATGACCAGCGTCCGCGCTGCCCGGTTCGCCGCCGCCTACGCCCTGCTGCGGGCGGCGGCCGACGTCGCCGACCACTGGATCCAGACCGACCACCAGGCCGCCACCAAGGGCCACCACAACCACAACCGGCAGTCCAGCGCGGACGGCCGCCGCGCGTGCGCCGCCCACGTCGCCGCCTACACCGCCACCCAGGGGGCTGTCCTGCTCGCCGGAAGCCGCCTGCTCGGCATCCGGCTGCGGCCCGGCCCGGTCGCCGCCGCCCTCGTCCTCTCCGCGCTCACGCACTACGCCGCCGACCGTCGCGAGCCCCTGCGCAAGCTGGCCGACGCTACCGGCAAGGGCAAGTTCGTCCGACTCGCCGACCACGGCATGAACGGCGCCTACTGCCTCGACCAGGCATGGCACCACGCCTTCGAGACGTGCGCCGCCGCCATCGCCTCCGCCTGAACGGAACGGAACGGAACGGAACGGAACGGAACGGAACGGAACAGGAGCCTGCCATGTCCGACCAGCAGTTCATCGACTACATGACCGCGTTCCAGCGGGCCGCCGAGCACAACGCCACCTGCAAGCTCTGCCAGGACGACCGGCCGTGCCCGGTCGGCGGCCCGATCCGCGCCGACTTCCTGACCCGGCAGGCGGCGTGTGACGCCGAGCAGCGCCGCCGGGCCCGCAACGAGCGGCGCCGGGCCAAGCGCCGGGCCGACAGCCGGTTCCGGATCGCCCGCCACGCCGCCTCGGAGCTGGTCACCTGGGGCCCCTGGCAGGGCGACCGGCCGATGGCCACCGCCGCCGACGTGGTCCGCAAGGCCGACGCCATGTACGGCGGCTACCTCAAGGACGGGCCGATCACCCCGGCGGAGGCCGCCACGGCCCTCGCCGCGGCCATCGGCAACTGACCTGCCGCAGAACCCCGTTCAGCACTGCCCCGGGACGGCCATCCTGCTTGCCGGCACATCGGCCGCCCCGGGTCCCTTCACCTGCACAACTTCGCTGTGAGGAAGGAACCCCAGTGAACCACCACATCCCCGGCTCCGGTCCGGGTGACGACGCGGAGAACGAGCTGTTCGAGCGCCTGGCGGCGGAGATGGCCGCCGACGGCGGCGTGGTCGACCTGGCCAAGGCCCGCGCCGAACGCCGCCCCACCGCCACCGCCGTGGACGGCGACGGAAACGGCAACGGCGACGACGACCAGCCCGTGTACGTCGACCAGCCCGCCCCGACCGCGCTGCCGCTGCCGGTGGGCACCCGCCGCCCGATCCTGCCGGCCTGGCTGCTGTCCAAGGCCGAACTGAAGACCCAACTCGCCTACTTGGCCGAGCAGATGGGCCACACGGTCGCCTACCACGGGATCCGCACCCCGCTGTACGCCGGGAAGCTGGCCGCCCGCTCCCCGCGCGGCGCCGCCCGGGCCCTGAACTTCCTGGGGCGGTGGACCTCCGACGCCGAGGGCCAGCCGCTGCGGGCGGCGGCGGCCCGGCGCGAGGACGCCGAGCTGTACCTGAAACTGTGCCGCCAGCGCGACAACCGGGTGCGGCTGCGGTCCCTGATCACCCTGCTCGGCTCCGTGTTCGGCCTCGCCGCCGTCATCGTGCTGTGGGTCATGGCCGGCACCGGCACCCTCACCGCCCTCACCACCGCGCTGGTGCTCGCCCTCGGGGCGGCCGGCGCCCCGGCGGACGAGCCGCTGATCACCCGCGCGGTGGTCAAGGCCAAGGCCCCCAAGCTCACCTCCGACATGGTGGTGCGGGCCCTGGAGTCCCTGGGGATCGGCGGCATCACCTCCGCCAAGACCAAGGGCAGCGCCATCACCTTCCCCGCCCCGATCATGCGCGACGGCCCCGGCTGGCGTGCCGACGTCGAACTCCCGCACGGCGTCGAAGTGGCCGACGTGATGGGCCGCCGCGGACAGCTCGCCTCCGGCCTGCGCCGCCCGGTCGGAACCGTGTGGCCGGAGCAGAAGCCCGGCGAGCACCCCGGCCGGATGATCCTGTGGGTCGGCGACCAGGACATGGCCACCGCCAAGCAGCCCGCCTGGCCGCTGGCCCGCAAGGGCACCGTCGACCTGTTCGACCCGATCGCGTTCGCCACCGACCAGCGCGGCAACTGGGTCGAGGTCACCCTGATGTTCATCGCGGGCATCATCGGCGCCGTCCCCCGCATGGGCAAGACCTTCCTGCTGCGTCTGCTGCTGCTCATCTCCGCCCTCGACCCCCGGGCCGAGCTGCACACCTACGACCTCAAGGGCACCGGGGACCTCGACCCGGTCGGCGAGAAGGTCTCCCACCGTCACCGCGCCGGCGACGACGATGAAGACATCGAGTACGCGATCGCCGACATGCGCGAACTGCGTACCGAGCTGCGGCGCCGCACCAAGGCGATCCGCTCCCTGCCGCGGGACGTGTGCCCGGAGTCGAAGGTGACGTCCAAGCTGGCGGACAACAAGTCGCTGCGGCTGCACCCGATCGTCGTGGGCGTGGACGAGTGCCAGGTCTGGTTCGAGCACCCGAAGTACGGGGCGGAGTTCGAGGAGATCTGCACCGACCTGGTCAAGCGGGGACCTGCGACCGGGATCGTGCTGCTGCTGGCCACCCAGCGCCCCGACGCCAAGTCCCTGCCGACCGGCATCAGCGCGAACGCGATCCTGCGGCTGTGCCTGAAGGTCATGGGCCAGGTGGAGAACGACATGGTGCTCGGCACCTCCGCCTACAAGCGCGGCGTGAGGGCGACCACCTTCAGCCGCGCCGACCGGGGCATCGCGTACTTCATCGGTGGTGAGGGCGCGGACGCGCAGATCATCCGCAGCGTGTTCGTCGACGCCCCTGCCGCGGAGGCGATCGCCCAGCGCGGCCGGGAAGCCCGCGAGCAGGCGGGGCTGCTGAGCGGCCACGCGGCCGGCGCCGCCGACACCGCCCCCACGGCGGCCCCGGCCTACGACCTGCTCGCCGACATCCTCGCCGTGATGGGCCCGGACGAGGCGAAGCTCTGGTCCGAGACGATCGTCGCCCGCCTCGCCGAACTGCGGCCCGACGCCTACGGGCCGTGGGCCGGGATGGAGGGCCGGGCGAAGGCGGACCAGTTGGTGACCGCGCTCAAGCCGTACGGCATCGCCACCGGCCAGGTCTGGGGCACCACCGCGGACGGCAAGGGCGCCAACCGGCGCGGGATCACCCGCACCGACGTCCTCAAGGTCGTCACCGAACGCGACAAGAACCGCGACGCCGGATAGCCCAGCAGCGGTGCTAGGTCTAGCGGCTAACCCCGCTAGACCTAGCACCCCCGCTAGCACCCCAAACATGCCCTGATCAGCGCGCTAGCCCCTAGCGCGCCGCCCCCGCACACCCCGGAAACGCCCTGGAGGGCACCCATGACCCCCCTGATACTCGCCGCCGTGGCCGCCGCCGCGTTCGCCGTACTCGGCTACGCAGCGTTGTGCAGCGCCAGCCCGTTCGGCGACTGCCGCAAGTGCGGCGGGCTCGGCTTCCAGCTCACCCACGACCGCCGCGGCAAGCCCAAGCGCGGCAAGCACTGCCGCCGCTGCAAGGGCGTCGGCAAGCGCATCCGCGTCGGCCGCCACCTCTGCAACGTCGCCCACCGCACCTGGCGCTCCGGCACCAACTGACCCCACCCACCCAGCACACAGCCCGGGAGATCCGCACATGACCGTCACCGTGTCCATCGCCCTGCTCACCGGTGCCATCACCGTCGTCCTCGTGTGGACCAAGCGCGTCAGCGTCGGCACCGCCCTCGTCGTCTGGCTCTCCGGCCTCACCGCCGCCTCCACCGGCCTCGCCGGACCCGTCAACGACACGCTCAGCGCGATCGTCACCGCCGTCAGCAACCACTGACTGCCATGACCACCACCGCCCCGGCCATCCGGCCCCTCGCCGCCGTCCACCTGCGCGAAGCGCTCACCGCCGCGGCCAACGGGCAGGCCCCGGCCGCCCTCGCCGCGCTCATGCACATCGACCCGCAGTCCTGGACCGCGATCGAGCAGCGCGCCGCCCTGCTCGGCACCGACCTGCTCGACCTGCTCGCCACCGCCGCCCGCAACGGAGGAACCCCGTGAGCACCACCACCGACCTCATCACCGCCGCCGCCCTGTTCGGCCCCGGCCTGGCCGGCGCCGCCGCCATCGCCCGCACCTGGCGCGGCGCGAACGACGACAGCACCGTCATTCAGCGCGTCTTGGCCGAGTCCGCTGCCGCCCGCGCCGCCCGGCCGACCACCGCGCCGCCCGACGGGGGCGAGGGCGCCCCCGCCCCCACCGCTGAGCAGCCCGCACGGCTCGCCACCGTCATCCCGTTCCCCGGCACGAACGTGCGCCGAGCCGCCTGAGCGGTCCGCACGCAGCACGGAGCCCCGCAGCAACCGGACGGCCTTCCCGGGACAGACCGGTTGCTGCGGGGCTCACCGACCACGCCCGCTACAGACGAGATCGGATCCCAGCATGCCCGTGTTCGACCGCTTCACGCTCGCGATCGTGGACAACGTCCGCGACCGGGACCACGCCCCCGACGGCCGCTCCCGCTACGGCGCCCACATCGCCCAGTACGCCGACGACTTCCACGAGGACGGCCAGCCCCTGCGGCCGGTGGACTTCGCCGCCCTCGCGTGGTCCCTGGCCACCTTCCCGGTGATGTCCCCCGGCTACATGACCATGCGCCCCGACGTCCACATCGACGTCTACCGCGACCACAACGGCGGCGCCACCTTCTGCGCCAAGGTCGGCCTGCGCCACGCCGCCCTGGCCCGCCGCCCCGACCACCGGCTGCACGCACGGGACTGGGAGCGCGTCCCCGCGCAGTGGCCCGACGGCGCGTGGCCCGTGCTGGTCAACCCGGAGCGCACCGACCGTCCGGCCGTCCTGCTCACCGCCACCATCCTGCTGCCCATCCCCGACCACGTCCTGATCCGGCCCACCACCGCCCGGCCGGGGCGCACGCTCACCTGGGAGGCCAAGGCCGTCATCGCCTCCCTCGCCGACCACGCCAACCAGCACCTGACCCCGCTGGTCGACGACCTGCTCGCCCCCGTCGGCCGGTAGGCCCGCCGTGTCGGCTGTCCTGGGCTGGCGCGACAACGCCCACTACGACCGCACCCGCACCCTGCCGTGCCGCTGGTGCAGCCAGCCGACGCCGCTGCGCGACGAGCAGCGCAGGCCCGCGCACAAGGTCTGCGCCGAGCAGCACCAGGACCCGTCCGCCGTAGCGGCCCCGGCGCCGTCCGGGCCCGCCACGGCTCCCGTTCCCGCGCCCCGACCGACGCGGAAGGAGCGTCACCCTTGTCCGACTGGCACCACGCCCTTGTGGCCGCCCACCACGCCGCTGAACGCGGCCACGGCGTCGTCCCCCTGACCGTCCACAAGACCCCGGCTCTGCCCTCCCCGCACCCACCGAAGCGGGTCCGGGAGTGCCGGGGCGAGTGCGGACGTCTCGGGCATGGCGTCCACGACGCCACCACCGACCATGACCTCATCGAGACCATGTTCCGGCGGGCCCGGTGGGCCACCGGCTACGGCATCGCCTGCGGCCGGGAACCCCACCACCTCATCGGCGTCGACCTCGACGTCAAGGACGGTCTCGACGGGGTCGCCGACCTGCGGGCCCTCGCCGTGGAGCACGGCTTCACCGTCCCGGTCACGGCCACGGTCGCCACCCCCAGCGGCGGGTGGCACCTGTGGCTCGCCACACCGCCCGGCGCGGTGGTGCTCAACTCGGTGGGCAAGCAGCGCGACCACTCGCACGGCTTGGACGTGCGCGGGTCCGGCGGCTATCTGGTCGGCCCCGGCAGCACCGGCGTCAAGGGCCGGTACCACTTCGCGGCCGGCACCGACCCGCACGCCATTGCCCCGGCCCCGCCCGAACTGCTCGCCGCCCTCGCCCCCAAGCCCGCCCCGGTGACCGTGCCGGACTCGAACCGGCTCCGGGAGCGGATCCACCACCAGGACGCCTACACCCAAGCTGTCCTGAACCGCGAGACGGACAAGGTCCGGGCGACCACCGAGGGCGGACGGAAGAACCGCCTGTGGGCCAGCAGCGCGGCCGTCGGCCGCCTCATCCACGCCCGCGCCCTGGACGAGCAGTTGGCCCATGACGCGCTGCTCGATGCGGGCCTTGCCACGGGCCTGAAGCCCGCCGAGTGCGAGTACGCCATCCGGCGCGGGTTCCAAGCCGCCGCCCGCAGCGCCGCGGCCTGAGAGCGGGCGCCCCGCCATGGGAGACCGGAAGAGCGCTTCTCCGGTCTCCCATGGCGCCGCCCCTGCCCACACGCCCCCGGCCCCGCACGGGCCCGCTCAAAGCCACCCACACCCCCTGGAGGAGCACACGTGACCGTCCCCACCCCACGCTCTGACGACCCGTACGACAACGTCAGCCCGCTGTTCCCGGAAGGCTGGGAAGCCTTGATGGAGCCGCCGACCGGGCCGGTGGACACCTGGGACGAGCCGATCCCGCTCGGTGAGTCCACCAGCCTGCCCGCCTTCCCCACCGACGCGCTGCCCGGGTGGGTGGGCGACATGGTCACCGCCGTGGCGGAGGAGACGCAGACTCCGGCCGACCTCGCCGGGTGCCTGGCGCTGGCCGCGCTCGCGGCGGCGGCCGGCGGGCGCGTGATGGTGCGCGTGCGGGGCCGCTGGCACGAGCCGGTGAACATCTACACGGCCGTCGCCCTGCCCCCGGGCAACCGCAAGTCCGCGGTGTTCGACCTCATGACCAAGCCCCTCATGCTCGTCGAGCAGCAGCTCAAGGACGCCAGCGCGCTTCGCAAGACCGAGGCTGAGACCACCCAGAAGCTGCTGCGGGCCGCCGCCGAGCGGGCCGCAGCCAAGGCCGCGAACGCCTCGCCCGAGGAGCGCGAACGGGCCGTGACGGAGGCCGTCAGCCTGGCCCGGGATGCGGAGGCCGTCACGGTGCCCGCCGAGACGCAGCTCATCGCCGACAACGCCACCCAGGAATCGCTGGCCACCCTGCTGACCGACCAGGGCGGGCGGATCGCCATCATGAGCCCCGAGGGCGGGGTGTTCGACATCATCGCCGGCCTCTACTCCGGGTCGCCGAACATGGAGATCTTCCTGAAGGGCCACGCCGGGGACATGGTCCGCGTCAACCGGCAGGGACGGCCCGCCCAGCACATCGAACGGCCCGCGGTCACCATGGGCCTGGCCATTCAGCCCGAGGTGCTGGAGGCCATCGCCAAGGTGAAGGGCGCCGACGGACGCGGGCTGCTGGCCCGCTACCTCTACGCCGTCCCCGAATCCCTGGTCGGCCGCCGCAACCTCACCCCGAACCCGATCCCCGACCAGGTCGCCGACACCTACACCGGGCTGCTGAGCGCGCTCACCCGGGAACTCGCCGGCTGGACCGACCCGGCGGTCGTGCAGCTCGCCCCGGAGGCCGACCAAGTGCTTCTGGCCTTCCAGAAGGTCACCGAATCCCGCCTGGGCAAGGGCCGCAGCTTCGCCCCGATCGTGAAGTGGGCCAGCAAGCGCGACGGCGCCGTGGCCCGCCTCGCCGGGCTGCTGCACCTCGCCGCCCACCCCACCGACGGCTGGCGCCTTCCCATCGACGCCGCCACCATGGCCGCCGCCTGCCGCCTCGGGGACTACTTCACCGTCCACGCCCTGCACGTCTTCGACGCCATGGGCGCCGACCCGGCCCGCGACGCCGCCCGCGCCCTGCTGGACCACCTGCGCACCAACCCCCCGGCCCGGGGCGGGTTCACCAAGCGCGACGTGTTCCGGTCCGCCTCCCGCGCGGACTTCCCCACCATCGCCGACCTCGCTCCCGCGCTGGAGCTGCTGGAGGAGCACGGGTGGCTGCGGATGCAGGCACCGCCGCCGCGCTCCGGCAAGGGCGGTCGGCCGCCGTCCCCGCGCTACCAGGCCCACCCCCTGCTCAGCCCCTGACCGACCCCGGAACCGCCCGGGGGCTGACAGAACTGACACAACCCCCGGCCAGGGGCTCTGACCTGCGAAAACGCCCATGATCATCGCTGTGACAAAACCCATTAAAACTCTGACAGAACCTCCCGCCCGCCGGTTCTGTCAGCGGTCTGCCCGCGTGACAGAACCCCTCCCATTGAGGTTCTGTCAGAGTTTTTACCGGTTTTGTCAGAACAGTGATCAAGGTCAAAACCGCAGGTCAGAGCCCATCCGGCAGGGTTCTGTCAGTTCTGTCACGCCCCGGGGCCCTTCTCGTCGACACGACCGCCCAAGGGAGCGCCCATGAGCACCATCCCGCCCCTCGTCCTGGAAGTCCCGGAAGTCATGGCGGCCCTGCGGATGAGCCGCAGCAAGGTCTACGACCTCATCCGCACCAAGAAGCTCGACAGCTTCACGGAGGGCCGCCTCCGCCGCATCCCCGTCACCGCCCTGCACGACTACCTGCGCACCAAGATGGAGGAGGACGCCTGATGGCCAAGCGCAACCCGAACGGCGCCGGCACCGTGACCAAGCGCAAGGACGGGCGCTACCAGGCCGCCGTCTACGTGCCCCAGCCCGACGGCACCCGGGCCCGCAAATTCGTCTACGGGAAGACGTGGACGGAGTGCGACGAGAAGCGCCAGGAGCTGGTGCTTCGGGACCGGCAGGGCGTCCCGACGCCGACCCGGTCGGCCAAGCTGTCCGAGTGGCTGCCGTACTGGCTGGAGCACTTCGTCAAGCCCCAGCGCAAGCGAACGACGTACGACAAGTACGAGATGCACGTCCGGCTGCACCTGGTGCCGGCGCTCGGCGCCAAGAGTCTGGAGAGGCTGGGTACCGCCGACGTCCGCCGCCTCATCGCCGCCGTGACCAAGAAGGTGTCCGCGGCCTCCGCCAAGGAGTCGCACCTGGTGCTCCGCACGGCCCTGTCCGCTGCCGTGCGGGACGAACTGATCACCCGCAACGTCGCCAAGCTCGTACAGGCACCCCGAGTGGAGTACCGCGTGACCAAGCCCTGGAGTCTCGATGACACGCTGGTCTTCCTGGAGGGCGCCCGGCGCGACCCGCTGTACGCCGCGTTCGTGCTGGCGGTGGCGCTCGGACTGCGGCGCGGGGAGATCCTGGGGCTGCACTGGTCCGACATCGACCTGGAGAACCGCACGCTGACCGTGCGGCACCAACTCCAGCGCGTAGACGGCGTGCTGTACCGCGACAGCCCGAAGTCCCGGCGGGCGCGGGTCATCCCGCTGCCGATGATGTGCGTCGCGCCGCTTCGCTGGCAGCGTCTGCGGCAGGCCGAGCAGCGCCGGCAGCGGTTGGCGGCGGGCAAGGAGTGGGCGGGCTCCGGCTACGTCTTCACCACGGCGAGCGGCCAGCCGATCGAGCCGCGCAACCTCACCCGTTCGTTCGCCAGGGTGAC
This sequence comes from Kitasatospora sp. NPDC054939, assembly GCF_053610105.1. Lineage (NCBI taxonomy): Bacteria > Bacillati > Actinomycetota > Actinomycetes > Kitasatosporales > Streptomycetaceae > Kitasatospora > Kitasatospora sp. NPDC054939. The sequence goes on from NZ_JBSGXP010000084.1 coordinate 32,819, forward strand.
GGCGGCCGAGGCACTGCCGGCGATCCGGCTGCACGATGCCCGGCACGGGTGCGCAACGCTCCTGTCGGCCGCCGGGGTGGCACCCCGGGACCTGATGGCCATCCTCGGGCACAGCCAGATCGCCATCACGATGGAGGTCTACACGCACGTCGTGCAGGAGCGGCAGCGGGAGGCGATGAGCCACATGGACCGGCTGCTGAGGCGCCGCCGCAAGACCGGCTGATGTCGGCTGGAGATGTCAGAACGCCCCGGGCCGACCACGGCCCGGGGCGTTCTGCGTTTTCGGCCCTCTGACCTGGGCCGGAAGCTGAGCCCCCTGTCGGGTTCGAACCGACGACCCCCGCTTTACAAGAGCGGTGCTCTGGCCAGCTGAGCTAAGGAGGCACGGTGGCCGTCCGCGACGGATCACGGCGGCACCGGGGGCAGTCTACCGGGCCGGGCCGGGGCGGTGGGGGGATTACGGCGGGCGAAGATCGGTGCGCGGAGCGGGCTGTGGCGGGGTCGGGGCCGGGCTCCGGGGCAGGTGTGATGGAACCGATGCCGAATTCGGCTCGGCCGGGGGCTGACAAGCCGCGGAAGCGCAGGTAGCGTCGCCGGGAGCCGGCCCGCGCTCTGGTTCAGACCACTGAGCGGCGGGGTCGGCGGACGCAGTACCGACACCTTTACTCGGATCGTCCGGCACGTTCCTGCCGGTGAAGGAGAGCACAACCATGGCTTCTGTGACGTACGACAAGGCCTCCCGGATCTACCCGGGTGCCACCAAGCCCTCCGTGGACGCGCTGGACCTGGAGATCGCCGACGGCGAGTTCCTGGTGCTGGTCGGCCCCTCGGGCTGCGGCAAGTCGACCAGCCTGCGCATGCTGGCGGGTCTGGAGGACGTGAACAGCGGCGCCATCCGGATCGGCGACCGCGACGTGACCCACCTGCCGCCCAAGGACCGGGACATCGCGATGGTGTTCCAGAACTACGCGCTGTACCCGCACATGACCGTCGCCGAGAACATGGGCTTCGCGCTCAAGATCGCGGGCGTCAACAAGAGCGAGATCCGTACCAAGGTCGAAGAGGCCGCGAAGATCCTCGACCTCACCGACTACCTCGACCGCAAGCCGAAGGCGCTCTCCGGCGGTCAGCGCCAGCGCGTCGCGATGGGCCGCGCGATCGTCCGCGAGCCGCAGGTCTTCCTGATGGACGAGCCGCTGTCGAACCTGGACGCCAAGCTCCGCGTCTCGACCCGCACGCAGATCGCGGGCCTGCAGCGCCGCCTCGGCATCACCACGGTGTACGTCACCCACGACCAGGTCGAGGCGCTGACCATGGGCGACCGCGTCGCGGTGCTCAAGGACGGCCTCCTGCAGCAGGTCGACACCCCGCGCAACATGTACGACAAGCCCGCCAACCTCTTCGTCGCCGGCTTCATCGGCTCGCCCGCGATGAACCTCATCGAGGTCCCGCTGGTCGACGGCGGCGTGAAGTTCGGCGGCTCGGTCGTCAACATCTCGCGCGAGGACCTGGCCGGCGCCGGCACCGACAAGACCGTGACCGTCGGCGTCCGCCCGGAGCACTTCGAGATCGTCCCGGCGGGCGGCATCGAGGGCGTCGCGGTGACCGTCAACGTGGTCGAGGAGCTCGGCTCGGACGGCTTCGTCTACGGCACCACCTCGATCGGCGGCCAGGACAAGGACATCGTCGTGCGCGTGCACGGCCGGCAGATCCCGGAGCGCGGCGCGACCGTCCACGTGGTTCCGATCGCCAGCGAGACCCACGTGTTCTCGACCACCACGGGTGCCCGCCTCAGCAACTGAGTGCCGGTCGGAGCCCCGTACGGGCGGCGCGCGGGCGCCGGGCCGTACGGGGCTCCGCCGTTCCGGGGAGCGCCCGGCGGCGTCCGGGAGCGCCTGCGGGTCCGTACACGCACCGTGCGTCAACACGGTGAAGGGACGAACCCGGACACGGCTCACTCGATGGTGTAACGGAGGGCGATCCGGGCCTCACCCGGCGCTACTCTCACTGGCGTGAAGCAGCTAGTTCGCCGCATCGGCCAGACCATCGCCCTCACCCTGCCCGTGGTCCTGGTGACCACCGGCACCCTCGCCGTGACCAGGGTGCCGTGGGCTCCGCCGACCGGGCTCGACCAGCAGGTGGTGGCCGCGTCCAGTGACGACGGCGCCGCCATCGGCCGGTCCGGGGCGAGCAGCCGGCCCGCCGACGGGCTGGCGCCGCAGGACGCCCTGCGGGTGGCGCTGCTGGAGGAGCTCCGCGCCCACACCCCGGGCACCGCGCTGGACCTGCTGGAGCGCTCGATGCGCGAGCAGCCCTCTCTGACCCCGCACTGCGCCGCGCTGGCGACGGAGCTGGGCAGGGCCGCGGTGCGCAAGTACCAGGGCGACGTGAAGCGCGTGCAGTCATTCGCCCGCCCGGTCTGTGACGGCTCGTTCGCCGCGGGCGCCGCGGCCTGACCGAGGCAGCGGCCTGACCGAGGCAAGCGGTCTCACCGCGGGAAGCGGCCTGACCTGGCTTCGCAACGCCCCCGCGAGCCACGGCCCGTGAGCGACCGCCACCGTCCCGGCGGGGCGCGCCTATTGTTCAGCCATGACCGCTGACCAAGCTCCCCGCGCACCCCAGCAGGCCGCGCCGCAGCCCCTGCCGCAGTCGCCGACCGCCGTCACCCAGGCCGTCATCCTGGCCGGGGGCCAGGGCTCCCGGCTGCGGCCCTACACGGACGACCGGCCGAAGCCGCTGGTCGAGATCCCCGGGACCGGAACGCCGATCCTGGGGCACCAGTTGGCCTGGCTGGCCGCCGAGGGCGTCACCGACGTGGTCGTCTCCTGCGGGCACCTGGCCGAGGTGCTGCAGCGCTGGCTGGACGGCGCCGACCTGCCGCTGGACGTCCGCACCGTCGTGGAGGCGGAGCCGCTCGGACGCGGTGGCGGGCTCAAGTACGCGGCCCGGGCGCTGCCCCGCCCGGACGAGCCCTGGTACGCCACCAACGGCGACATCTGGACCAGGTTCAGCCTCCGGGACATGGCCGCCTTCCACCACGAGCGGGACGCCGTCGCGACGCTCGCGCTGGCCCGGCCGCGGATCCCCTGGGGAGCGGTGGAGACCGACCAGTTCGGCAACGTGCTGGACTTCATCGAGGCGCCGCCCTCGCCCTTCCTGATCAACGCCGGCCTGTACGTCTTCAGTCCGGAGTTCGCCGAGCTGCTGCCGGACGTCGGCGACCACGAGCGCACCACCTTCCCGCAACTGGCGCGCGGCAAGCGGCTGGCGGGCTACCAGCTGCCGCAGGGCGTGTACTGGCGCGCGATCGACACCGCGAAGGACCTCACCGAGGCCGCCAAGGAGCTCGCCGCCCTCACCGGGCGCGACCCCCGGTAGCCGGAAACAGGCACCCCAGAGCCAACCGGCCCGGCACCACCCGCACCGCACGGCGGACGCACCGCACGGCGGACGCACCGCACGGCGGAGCGGCCGACCCGGACCCACCCCGGCGGCCGCACCCCCGTACGCCTGCCCCGCGCCGGCAGGGAGCCGTGCCCCCCCCCCGCCGGGGCGGCCCC
>NZ_JBSGXP010000085.1:0-35894 GCF_053610105.1 Kitasatospora sp. NPDC054939
GGCGCCCCCCGACCGTCCCGTCCCCACCCCCCACATTCCCCCGACCCCCCCCCCCCCACCCCCCGTACCCCCCGGGGGGGGGGCCCCCCGGTGCCGCCGGCCCCTCGGTGCGTTCCCGGGCCTTCCCGGGCGTCCCCTGGCCGGGTCCGCGGGGCCGGGAACGGGACCACCGGCCCCGTTCCCGGCCCTCCGGCGTCAGTGCCCCAGCGCCCGGGCGCCCGCCGCCCGGTCCGCGGCCTGGGCCTTCAGTGCGCGCTCCACGCCGGCCCGCGCCTCGACGACCTGGCGCCGCAGCGCCGGGGCCGGCTTGGCCGAGGCCAGCCAGGCGTCGGTGGCGTCCAGCGTGGCCTGCTCGACCTGCACGGCCGGGTAGAGCCCGCCGATGATCTGCTGCGAGATCTCGTGGCTGCGGGTCTCCCAGATGCCCTTGACCGCCGCGAAGTACTTGGCGGTGTACGGCGCCAGCAGCTCGCGCTGGTCGGCCTGCTGGAAGCCGGCGATGACGGCCTCCTGCACGTAGTTGGTGAGCTTGTCGGACTCGACGACCGAGGCCCAGGCCGCCGCCTTGGCGTCGGCGGTGGGGCGGGCGGCGCGGCAGGTGGCCGCGTGCTCCTGGCCGGCGGCGGTGTTGTCGCGGGCCAGTTCGGCGTCGATGGCCTTGTCGTCGGCCCGGCCGGTGGCGGCGAGGCGGACGAGGAGGGTCCAGCGCAGCTCGGTGTCCACGGCGAGTCCGGGGATCTCCTGGGTGCCGTCCAGCAGTCCGGCGAGCAGGCCGAGCTGGCCGTCGGTGCGGGCGACGGAGGCGAGCGCCCGGGCCCAGGCGAGCTGGTGGTCGCTGCCGGGGGCGGCGGCGCGAAGCTGCTGCTCGGCGGCCTCGGCCCAGCGGTTCAGGCCCTGCTCGCGCCAGGCCGGGTCGGTGTAGGCGTCGAGGGCCAGCTTGACCTGGCGCTGGACGGTCTGGACGACGCCGATGTCGCTCTCCCGGGCGAGGCCGGAGACGGCGAGGGCCAGGTAGTCGCGGGCGGCGAGTTCGCCGTCGCGGGTCATGTCCCAGGCGGAGGCCCAGCAGAGGGCGCGCGGCAGGGCGTCGGTGAAGGAGCCGAGGTGCTCGGTGACGGCGGCCAGCGAGTCCTCGTCGAGCCGGACCTTGGCGTAGGAGAGGTCGTCGTCGTTGAGCAGCACGACGGTCGGGCGGTGCCGGCCGACCAGCTGCGGGACCTCGGTGCGCGGGCCGTCGACGTCGAGCTCGACGCGGTCGGTGCGGACCAGCTTGCCGTCGGTCAGCTCGTACAGGCCGATGGCGATCCGGTGCGGGCGCAGCACGGCCTCGCCCTTGGCGCCGGCGGGCAGCGCGGGGGCCTCCTGCAGAACGGCGAACGACTCGATCTGGCCGTCCGTGTTGAGGGTGATGGCCGGGTGCAGCACGTTGATGCCGGCGGTCTCCAGCCAGGCCTTGGACCACGCCTTGAGGTCGCGTCCGCTGGCCTCCTCCAGGGCGCCGAGCAGGTCGCCGAGGCGGGTGTTGCCCCAGGCGTGGCGCTTGAAGTAGGCCTGCACGCCCTTGAAGAAGGCGTCCTGGCCGACGTACGCCACCAGCTGCTTGAGCACCGAGGCGCCCTTGGCGTAGGTGATGCCGTCGAAGTTGACCTGGACGTCCTCCAGGTCGTTGATGTCCGCCATGATCGGGTGGGTGGACGGCAGCTGGTCCTGCCGGTACGCCCAGGTCTTCATCTGGTTGGCGAAGGTGGTCCAGGAGTTGGGCCACTTGGAGCCGGGGGCCTCGGCCTGGCAGACGGCCTCGGCGTAGGTGGCGAACGACTCGTTCAGCCAGAGGTCGTTCCACCACTCCATGGTGACCAGGTCGCCGAACCACATGTGGGCCAGCTCGTGCAGGATCGTCGCGGCGCGGGCCTCGTACGCGGCGTCGGTCACCTTGGAGCGGAACACGTACTGGTCGCGCAGGGTGACGGCGCCCGCGTTCTCCATCGCGCCGGCGTTGAACTCCGGGACGAACAGCTGGTCGTACTTGGCGAACGGGTACGGGTAGTCGAACTTCTCCTGGAAGTAGTCGAATCCCTGCTTGGTGACCTCGAACACCGCGTCGGCGTCCAGGAACTCGCGCAGCGAAGGGCGGCAGTAGACGCCGAGCGGCACCTTCTGCGCGCCGTTCTCGTAGGTGTCGAAGACGCCCACGTACGGGCCGGCGACCAGGGCGGTGATGTAGGTGGAGATCCGGCCGGTCGGCTCGAACTTCCAGACCTGGGTGTCGCCGTCGCCCGCCGGCTCGGGGGTGGGGGAGTTGGAGACCACGACCCAGCCGCGCGGCGCGGTCACCGTGAAGGTGAACGCGGCCTTCAGGTCGGGCTGTTCGAAGGAGGCGAAGACCCGGCGGGCGTCCGGCACCTCGAACTGGGTGTAGAGGTAGGTCTCGCCGTCGACCGGGTCGACGAAGCGGTGCAGGCCCTCACCGGTGTTGGTGTAGGCGCAGTCGGCGACCACCCGCAGCTCGTTCTCGGCCCGCAGGGCGGGCAGCGGGATGCGGCTGTCGGCGAAGCTCTCGACGGGCAGGCGTTCGCCGTTGAGCACGATCTCCTCGACGCGCGGCGCGACGAGGTCGATGAAGCTGTCCGCCCCGGGGGTGGCGGCGGTGAACCGGACCACGGTGGTGGACCGGAAGGTGCCCCCCTCGCGGGCCGAGCCGAGGTCGAGCTCGATGTCGTACGCGTCCACGCGCAGGAGCTGGGCCCGGGTGCGGGCCTCCTCACGCGTCAAGTTGGTGCCGGGCACTCGCTGGACTCCTTCGTCGGGCTGGTGGTTCGCATCCTCCCATGTCCGGAGCCCGGGGCCGCCGAAATACGTCGGGGCGGGGCCGGACCCGTGAACGGGCCCGGAACCCCGCCCCGACGGACGGTCAGCTCACGGCCGGGGCGTTGGGCCCCGGGGTGTCACTTCTTGGCGTAGATGGAGACCGGTGCCTCCGAGCTGCCGCTGCGCGGGAACGCCGCCAGGGTGCCGTCGCTGCGCAGCACGTACTCGGTGTAGGTGGAGGTCAGGAGGCTGGTGCGGGTGTCGGCGATCACGCCGAGGTCGGTGGCCGCGCCGTCGGCCGGGTTCAGCTGGACGACCTTCGGCTCCTTGCCGTAGCCGGCCATGGCGATCGCCCGGACCTTGCCCTCCTTGTCGGTGCCGGAGATCAGCCGCAGACCGCGCTCGGCGTTGCCGGTGCTCGACCAGAGGCGCTTGCCGGTGGCCAGGTCGTAGGCGTTGATGGAGCTCTTGCCGGCGCTGTCGACCTGCACGTACAGCGTGGTGCCGCTGACGGTGTTGATGGTGGTCGGCTCGGAGGAGCCCGACAGCCGCAGACTGTCCGAACCGGCCTCCTTGACGGGCATCTTGCCTGCCGGCTTGTTGTCCTTGTCGAGCATCAGCAGGTAGTCGCCGTTGACGCCGCTCGACATCTCCAGCACCAGCGGCTTGTCCGAGATCACCTTGTCGACGCGCTCGATGTTGCCCTCCAGCGTCATCGGCGAACCGTTGGCCTTGCCGGTGTCGGCGTCCAGCACGTTCAGGGTGGACTTGGGGCCGGTGTTGCCGTAGCAGCGGTCGCTGACGACCAGCTGGCTGCCGGCGGCCTCGCCGAACAGGCTGCACGACTTGTCGCGCGGCGTGTACTGCCACGCCGAGCTGCCGTCGGTGAGCTTGACGGCGCCGAAGGTGTTGGTGGAGCCGACCACGATGACGTTGTCGGTGACGCTCAGCGAGGGCGAGGAGATCCGGCTGCTGGAGATCTTCGCCGACCAGAGCAGCTTGCCGTTGGCGACGTCCACCGCGCCGATGGTCGAGCAGTCGCTGTCGCCGGTGTTCATCGAGACGGCCGCGATCTTCTTGGAGTTCATGCCGTACGACATGGTGCAGAACTCCTTCGCGCCGGAGGGCGGCGTGATGCTCCACGCCTCCTTGCCGTCGCCGGAGTTGTACGCCTTGATGGCGGTGGTGTCACCGCGGACGATGACCTTGTCGGTGCCCCAGACGGCCAGCAGGCTGCCCGAACCGGCGGTGGTCGCCTTCGGGGCGGCCCAGGACAGCGCGTACTTGCCGGAGCCGCCGCCCGAGGTGCCGCCGGTCGAGGCCGGGTCGTCCTTGTCCTCCAGGTTGCCGGCCAGCACCACCAGGCCGGCGATGATCGACAGCACCAGGACGCCGCCGATGATCCCGCCCCAGAGCATGACCGGGTTCTTCTGCCGCACCGGCGCGGTCGGCGGGCCGGGGTAGGCGTACGCCGGGGCCTGCTGCTGCGGGTAGCCGTAGCCCACGCCCTGCGGCGGCGGGGCGGTGTAGCCGTACGGCGCCTGGCCCCCCTGGGTGGGGAACGGGCCCGGCGTCGGGTCGTACGGGCCGACCGGGGCGCCCGGGGCGCCCGGCGGCGGGACCTGGCCGGGCGGCGGCGGGGCCTGCGAGGGGAACGCGGTGGCGGTCGGCGCGTACGCGTAGTCGGCACCTCCGGGCGCACCCGCCGGCGGGGCGGGCGGCGGGGCGGTCGGCGCCGCACCCTGTACCGCGGCGCCGTCGAGCTGTGTCATCTGGTCGGCCACGGCCGCCGGGTCCACGCCGCCGGGCTTGCGCCCCAGCGAGACGCCCCGGTTGTCCTGCGGTGCGTCGCCCGCGCCCGGTGTAGGGTGATCCCCTGCCATCTGATGCCCCGTCATGTCTGGATTTGTCCTCCGCGCCGGACGCGTCCGGCGGTCGGGAGGACGGGTGAGATTGGGCACCATGGTACGGGTGGCCGGTTTTCCCGTACCCCGAGCGGCCCGAACACCCCCTCACCACCCGCCTGACCAGGCCCTGCAGCGCCCGCGAAGCCCCGGCATCCCCCCTCGCCGCGGCCCGCCGCCTCCCTTCCCCCGCCGAATCTCCCCCGTACTGCCCACACCCCTCCCCTCCTCCCCCTCCCGCGCGCCGCCCTCCGGCCGCCGCGCCCCTGCTCGCCGCCGATCTCTGCGGCGATCTGCAGCCGTGTTACCCCCCGGCGGTCTAGGCTTCAGGGGTCGTGATGGAAGGCGAACGCCCGGCCGAGGGGTTCCCGCACCCTTGGAGGGGTGGCTACACATGTCGACGGACACACCGGGCTCGCAGTCCTCGCTGCACCGGGCGAACCTCGAACGCGTCCTGCGGGCCGTCCGGATGGCCGGTTCGCTGACGCAGGCCGAGATCGCCCGCAGCACCGGGCTCTCCGCGGCCACCGTGTCCAACATCGTCCGGGAGTTGAAGGAGAGCGGCACCGTCGTGGTGGCCGACACCTCCTCCGGCGGTCGCCGGGCCCGCAGCGTCTCCCTGAGCGGTGACGCCGGCATCGTGGTGGGCATCGACTTCGGCCACACCCACCTGCGGGTGGCCGTCGGCAACCTCGCGCACCGCGTGCTCGCCGAGGAGAGCGCCCCGATCGACGTGGACGTCTCCGCGGCGCAGGGCTTCGACCGGGCGGAGGCGATGGTGGCCCGGCTGCTGGAGCAGGCGGGGTTCCGGCCGGACAAGGTGATCGGAGTGGGCCTCGGGGTGCCGGGGCCGATCGACGTGGAGACGGGCGCGCTGGGTTCGACGGCGATCCTGCCGGGGTGGACGGGCATCGCACCGGGCCGCGAGCTGTCGGAGCGCCTGGGCATGCCGGTGCACGTCGACAACGACGCGAACCTGGGCGCGCTGGGCGAGCTGGTGTGGGGTGCGGGCCGGGGGCTGAGCGATCTGGCGTACATCAAGGTGGCGAGCGGGGTGGGCGCCGGCCTGGTGATCAACGGCCAGATCTACCGCGGCCCGGGCGGTACCGCGGGTGAGATCGGGCACATCACGCTGGACGAGGCGGGGCCGGTCTGCCGCTGCGGCAACCGGGGCTGCCTGGAGACCTTCGTCGGGTCCCGCTACCTGCTGGGCCTGCTGAACGCCAATCTCGGCCCGGACCTCACGCTCCCGCAGGTGGTGGAGCGGGCGCACCAGGGAGATCTGGGCTGCCGCCGGGTGATCGCCGATGCGGGGCGGCAGATCGGCAGCGGGGTGGCGACCCTGTGCAACCTGCTGAACCCCAGACGCGTCATCCTCGGCGGTGACCTCGCCGATGCGGGTGAGCTGGTGCTCGCCCCGATCCGGGACTCGGTCGCCCGGTACGCGATTCCGAGCGCGGCCCGCCAGCTGTCGGTGGTGCCGGGCACGCTGGGGGGCCGCGCCGAGGTGCTGGGTGCGTTGGCGCTGGTCATGAGCGAGATGGGCGATTCGGGCGCGATCGGCCGCTAGGGGTGTTCCACCCCGGATCGCCCCGGGACGTCCCCCGGCCCGCCCGGCGGGCGACCGGACGGGGCGACCGCCGGAGCGCCGATCGGCTCAAGATCGCCTCTAGCACAAGGGTCCGGCGTTGCGCCGGACAACCGGGCGCGCCGCTCGGCGTCCGGCAGGCGGACATTAGACTCGACCGGTCGGCACGAACCGAGACGGTCGGAGCGTTCCGTCGGAGAAGGGCAGCGACGCCCGTCGGACCGCCCCGCGGTCCGCAACTTTGAACGAGGAGGAACGGGTGGCCCTGCTGACCCGCATTCGGGGACCGCGCGATCTCGACCGGCTCACGCCCGGCCAGCTGGCCGCTCTGGCCCAGGAGATCCGGACCTTCCTGGTGACGGAGGTCTCCAAGACGGGCGGCCACCTCGGTCCGAACCTCGGCGTGGTGGAGCTCACCATCGCGCTGCACCGGGTCTTCGACTCGCCGCGCGACCGCATCCTCTTCGACACCGGCCACCAGAGCTACGTCCACAAGCTGCTCACCGGCCGCCAGGACTTCTCCCGGCTGCGGATGAAGGGCGGCCTGTCGGGCTACCCGTCCCGCGCCGAGTCCGAGCACGACGTGATCGAGAACTCGCACGCCTCGACGGTGCTGTCGTACGCGGACGGCCTGGCGAAGGCGAACCAGCTGCTCGGCAGCGCCGACCCGGTGGTCGCGGTGATCGGCGACGGCGCGCTGACCGGCGGCATGGCCTGGGAGGCGCTGAACAACATCGCGGACGCGAAGGACCGCCCGGTCGTCATCGTCGTCAACGACAACGAGCGTTCCTACTCCCCGACGATCGGTGGTCTCGCGAACCACCTGGCGACCCTGCGCACCACCCAGGGCTACGAGCGCTTCCTGTCCTGGGGCAAGGACGCGCTGCAGCGCACCCCGGTGGTGGGCCAGCAGCTGTTCGAGACGCTGCACGGCGCCAAGAAGGGCCTGAAGGACTTCATCGCCCCGCAGGGCATGTTCGAGGACCTCGGCCTGAAGTACATCGGCCCGATCGACGGCCACGACATGCAGGCCCTGGAGTCGGCGCTGACCAAGGCGCGCGGTTTCGGCGGCCCGGTGATCGTGCACTGCCTGACCGAGAAGGGCCGCGGCTACCACGCGGCGGAGAACAACGACGAGGACCGCTTCCACGCGGTCGGCGTGATCCACCCGGAGACCGGCCTGCCGATCAAGAGCGCCGGCAAGGACTGGACGTCGGTGTTCGGCGAGGAGATGGTGGCCCTCGGCCACGAGCGCAAGGACATCGTGGGCATCACCGCCGCGATGCTCCACCCGGTGGGCCTGGCGCCGTTCGCGAAGGCGTTCCCGGACCGCATCTTCGACGTGGGCATCGCCGAGCAGCACGCGGTGACCAGCGCGGCGGGCCTGGCGACGGGCGGCATCCACCCGGTGGTGGCGGTGTACGCGACCTTCCTGAACCGGGCCTTCGACCAGGTCCTGATGGACGTGGCGCTGCACAGGCTGGGCGTCACCTTCGTGCTGGACCGCGCGGGTGTCACCGGGACCGACGGCGCCTCGCACAACGGCATGTGGGACATGTCGATCCTGCAGGTCGTGCCGGGTCTGCGGCTGGCCGCGCCGCGCGACGCCGATCAGCTGCGGGCGCAGCTGCGCGAGGCGGTGGAGGTGAAGGACGCCCCGACGGTGGTCCGCTACTCCAAGGGCACGGTCGGCCCGGCGGTGCCCGCGGTGGACCGGGTGGGCGGTATGGACGTGCTGCGCGCGGCGCAGGACGGCGCCGAGGGCGGCCACCGGGCGGACGTGCTGGTCGTCTCGGTCGGCGCGATGGCCCCGATGAGCCTGGAGGTGGCCGACCTGCTGGCCGCGCAGGGCATCACGGCGACCGTGGTCGACCCGCGCTGGGTGAAGCCGGTGGACGCGGCGCTGCCGGGTCTGGCGGCGGAGCACCGGGCGGTCGTGACGATCGAGGACAACGGCCGGGTCGGCGGTGTGGGCGCCGCGGTGGCGCAGGCGCTGCGCGACGCGGGGGTGGACGTGCCGGTGCGCGACTTCGGCATCCCGCAGGAGTTCCTGGACCACGCCTCGCGTCCGGAGATCCTCGCCGAGACGGGCCTGAACGCCCCGGACATCGCCCGCAAGGTGACCGCCCTGGTCGCCGGGCTGCCGGAGCGGGCCGCCGCCTCCGTCGACGCCTGACACCTGACGCCTGACGGCCGACCCGGCGCCCCCGGACGTACACCGGGCCCCGACCGCTTGCGGTCGGGGCCCGGTCCCGTTCACCCCGGCCGCGCGGTTCGTCCCGTTCGTGCGGTCCGTCCCGTCCCGTCCGTCCCGGCAGGCGGAATGTGCGGTTCCTGTCACAGCTCGCCAAGATCAGCCCGATAATCGCACTCAAAGGCGGGACCGGCGCTGCCCACCCCCGTGCCGCCCGGTAAGTTGTCGTCGTGCCGAAATCCACCCGTCTCCGCCTCGCCGGTCTGGCCGAGCGCCTGCCCGTGCGTGTCCGTACGGGTTACTGGTCTCGGCTCGTGCCGCTGCTGGCCCTGCTGGCGCTGGTCACCCACATCCCGTCCTTCGTGCGGCCGGTCTGGAGCCCGGACGAGGGCTTCCTCGCCACCCAGGCCCGGATGCTGGCCGACGGCGGCGTGCTGTACGACACGGTGGTCGACCGCAAGCCGCCGCTGCTGCCGTGGCTGTACCAGGCGTGCTTCGCGGTCTTCGGCTCGACCTCGCTCTGGCCGCAGCGCACCCTGGCGGTGGTCGCGCACCTGGTGACCGCGATCCTGCTGGCGTCGATCGCCCGGGGCCGCTGGGGCAACCGGGCGGGTGCCGGGGCCGGGGTGCTGTACCTGCTGGTCTCCATCGGCCTGTCGCCGGAGGACACCCAGGCGGCGACCTTCGAGGTCTTCATGCTGCCCGCGATGGTGGCGGCCTTCCGGTACGCCGAGCGGCGCCGCTGGCTGGCCGCGGGGATCGCGGTGGCGCTCTGTTCGCTGACCAAGCAGACCGGCGGCGCGGTGATGCTGCCGGTGCTCTGGATGCTGTACCAGGACGCCCGGCACCGGGGGGTGCGCTGGCCGCCCGCCCTGTTCAAGATCGGCTTCGGCTTCACGCTGCCGATAGCGCTGGTCGCCGTGATCCTGACCCAGCCGAAGGGCTTCCTCTTCTGGGTGGTGACGGGCAGCGGCGACTACGCCTCCTTCGGCGGGGCCTGGCTGCAGATGATCGGCCGGGCGCTCGGCAACTCGGCGATCCTGGTGGCCGCGGGCCTGGGCTTCCTGCTGCCGGTCGGGCGCCGGCTGTGGCTGAGGTACCGCCACCGCCCGCTGCCGGTGGCCGGCGAGGAGCACGGCTCGTCCGCGGACCTGTGGATGTGGCTGCTGTCCTCGGTGGTCGCGGTCAGCGTGGGCTTCCACTTCTTCGGCCACTACTACCTCCAGCTGATGCCGCCGCTGGTGCTGCTGGGCACGGGGGCGGTCGCCACCTCGGGGGTCCGCTGGAAGCCCGTCCTGGTGTACTCCACGGCCGCCGCGACGGCCTTCTGGGGTCTGGCGCTGGGCTGGCCGGGGGAGCGGCTGAACCGCACCACGGAGGTCGCCACGGCGGTGGCCGCGCAGACCACCCCGAAGGACAGCGTGCTGGTCTGGGGCATGCACCCGGAGCTGTACTGGCTGGCGGACCGCAAGCCCGCCTCCCGCTACCTGACGGCCGGGTTCCTGACGAACTTCAGCGGCGGCAAGGACGGCAGCCAGAACGTCGGCGAGCAGTTCTCGATGGCCGAGGCCTGGCAGACCTTCGACAAGGAGCTGGCCAAGGGACTGCCGGAGATCGTGGTGGACGACTCCGGGCTCGCCCCGTACCAGCCGGAGCTGATTCCCCGGATCGAGAACCTGCTGACCACCCACTACGAGATGGTCGGCGTCTTCGCCGACACCGTGGTCTACCGCCTCAAGAAGTAGCCGCCGCAAGAAGTAGCCGCAGCGGCCCGGGCCACTGCACCCCCGGAACCCCCCCCGCAGCACCGCCCGGACAACGCGGAAGCCCCCGGCGGCCCGAAGGCCGCCGGGGGCTTCCCCGTCGCATCCGCCGTTACGCGGGCACCGAGGCCACGCCGGGGGCGAGGAACTTCTTGCCGTTCACCCGCTCGGAGACGCCCTCGCGGTCCAGGTACGGGGTGATCCCGCCCAGGTGGAAGGGCCAGCCGGCGCCGGTGATCATGCAGAGGTCGATGTCCTGCGCCTCGGCGACGACACCCTCCTCCAGCATCAGGCCGATCTCCTGCGCGACCGCGTCCAGGGCGCGGCCGCGCACCTGCTCCTCGGTCAGCACGGTGTCGCCGAAGACGAGCAGCTCCAGCACCTCGGGGTCGAGGATCTGCTTGCCGTCGACCCAGGTGTAGAAGCCGCGCTTGCCGGCCTTGACCACGCGCCCCAGGTTCTCGGAGACGGTGAACCGCTCCGGGAAGGCGCCGTGCAGGGTCTCCGAGACGTGCAGGGCGATGGCCGGGCCGACCAGCTCCAGCAGCACGATCGGGGACATCGGCAGGCCGAGCGGCTCGACGCCCTTCTCGACGGTCTCGATCGGGGTGCCCTCGTCGATGATGTTCTGGATCTCGCCCATGAAGCGGGTGAGGATCCGGTTCACCACGAACGCCGGGGCGTCCTTGACCAGCACCGAGGTCTTCTTCAGCTTCTTCGAGACGCCGAAGGCGGTGGCCAGCGAGGCGTCGTCGGTCTGCTCGCCGCGGACGATCTCCAGCAGCGGGAGGATCGCGACGGGGTTGAAGAAGTGGAAGCCGACGACCCGCTCGGGGTGCTTCAGCTTCGAGGCCATCTCGGTGACCGAGAGGGAGGAGGTGTTGGTGGCGAGCACGCAGGTCGGGGAGACCACGTTCTCCAGGTCCGCGAAGACGGTCTGCTTGACGCCCATCTCCTCGAACACGGCCTCGATGACGAAGTCCGCGTCGCCGAAGGCGGCGGCCTTGTCGAGCGAGCCGGTGACCAGGCCCTTGAGGCGGTTGGCCTTGTCGTTGCCGATGCGGCCCTTGCCGAGCAGCTTGTCGATCTCGGCGTGGACGTAGCCGACGCCCTTGTCGACGCGCTCCTGGTCGATGTCGGTGAGGACCACCGGCACCTCCAGGCGGCGGGCGAACAGCAGCGCCAGCTGCGAGGCCATCAGGCCGGCGCCGACGACGCCCACCTTGTTGACCGGGCGGGCCAGCGACTTGTCCGGGGCGCCGAACGGCTTCTTGGCGCGGCGCTGGACCAGGTTGAAGGCGTAGATGCCGCTGCGCAGCTCGCCGCCCATGATGAGGTCGGCCAGGGCCGCGTCCTCGGCGTCGAAGCCGGCCTGCAGGTCGGCGTCCTTGACCTGGGCGATGATGTCGAGGGCCCGGTAGGCGGCCGGGGCGGCCCCGTGCACCTTGCCGTCGGCGACCAGGCGGCCCCAGGCGACGGCGTCGTCCCAGGCCTTGCCGCGGTCGATCTCCTCGCGCTCGACGACGACGTCGCCCTTGAGCACGCCGGCGGCCCAGAGCAGCGACTGCTCCAGGAAGTCGGCCGGCTCGAAGATCGCGTCGGCGATGCCGAGCTCGAAGACGTCCTTGCCCTTGAGCTGCTTGTTCTGGCTCATCGAGTTCTCGATGATGACCTTGACGGCCTTCGCCGGGCCGATCAGGTTCGGCAGGATGGTGCAGCCGCCCCAGCCGGGGACGAGGCCGAGGAAGACCTCGGGCAGCGAGAACGCCGGGACGCCGGCGCTGACCGTGCGGTAGGTGCAGTGCAGGCCGACCTCGACGCCGCCGCCCATCGCCGCGCCGTTGTAGAAGGCGAAGGTGGGGACGGGCAGCGCGGCGATCCGCTTGAAGACCTCGTGGCCGCCCTTGCCGATGGCGAGCGCGTCCTGGTGCTCCTTGAGCAGCTCGACGCCCTTGAGGTCGGCGCCGACCGCGAAGATGAACGGCTTGCCGGTGATGGCGGCGCCGACGATGGTGCCGGCGGCGGCCTCGGCCTCGACCTGGTCCAGCGCCGCGTCCAGCTTCAGCAGCGAGCCGGGGCCGAAGGTGGTCGGCTTGGTGTGGTCGAAGCCGTTGTCGAGGGTGATCAGGGCCAGCCGGCCGGCCTGCAGCGGCAGGTCCAGGTGGCGCACGTGCGCGGTGGTGACGACCTCGCCGGGGAACAGCTCGGCGCCGCGGGTCAGCAGCTCAGTGGTGCTCATGATCACTTACCACCCTCGAAGTGCGGGTTCTCCCAGATGATGGTGCCGCCCATGCCGAAGCCGATGCACATCGTGGTGAGGCCGTAGCGGACGTCCGGGCGCTGCTCGAAGCGGCGGGCCAGCTGGTTCATCAGGCGCACGCCGGAGGAGGCCAGCGGGTGGCCGAAGGCGATCGCGCCGCCGAACGGGTTGACGCGCTCGTCGTCGTCCGCGATGCCGTAGTGGTCGAGGAAGGCCAGCACCTGGACGGCGAACGCCTCGTTGACCTCGAAGGCCTGGATGTCGTCGATCGTCAGGCCGGCCTTGGCCAGCGCCTTCTCGGTGGCCGGCACCGGGCCGATGCCCATGACCTCGGGCTCGACGCCGGCGAAGGCGTAGGAGACCAGGCGCATCTTGACCGGGAGGCCGAGCTCCTCGGCGACGTCCTCGGCGGCCAGCAGCGAGGCGGTGGCGCCGTCGTTCAGACCGGCCGAGTTGCCCGCGGTGATGTTGCCGTGCGGGCGGAACGGGGTCTTGAGGCCGGCCAGGCTCTCCATGGTGGTGCCCGGGCGCAGCGGCTCGTCCACGGTGGCCAGGCCCCAGCCGGTCTCGCCGACCTCGGGGTTGGTGTTGCGGATCGAGATCGGCACCAGGTCGGGCTGGATGTCGCCGTTGGCGTACGCCTTGGCGGCCTTCTCCTGCGAGCGCACCGCGTACGCGTCGCAGCGCTCCTTGGTGATGTGCGGGAACCGGTCGTGCAGGTTCTCCGCGGTCATGCCCATGAACAGGGCGGACTCGTCGACGAGCTTCTCGGAGACGAAGCGCGGGTTCGGGTCGACGCCCTCGCCCATCGGGTGGCGGCCCATGTGCTCGACACCGCCGGCCACGACCACGTCGTACGCGCCGAAGGCGACGCCGCCGGCGGCGGTGGTCACGGCGGTCAGCGCGCCGGCGCACATGCGGTCGATCGCGTAGCCGGGCACGGACTTCGGCAGGCCGGACAGCAGGGCGGCGGTGCGCCCGATGGTCAGACCCTGGTCGCCGATCTGCGTGGTGGCCGCGATGGCGACCTCGTCGATGCGCTCGACGGGCAGGTTCGGGTTACGGCGCACGAGTTCCCGGATGCACTTGACGACGAGGTCGTCGGCGCGGGTCTCGTGGTAGATGCCCTTCGGGCCTGCCTTGCCGAACGGGGTGCGGACGCCATCGACGAAGACGACGTCCCTCGCGGTACGAGGCACGGGGGCTCTCCTCCCAGGGACCAACGGTTGAGGTGGGCAGGCTGCCGCCGTCCGTCGCACGAGGGGACGTGAGCGGCGCCGCTTCCACGCCATGCTACCCGCCGGTAACCAACCTGCCCAGGCCCGGCGGGTGCATCCGTCCGTGTGTCCCCCGACACGTCCGTCCGCAGGTGTGGAGGGAGTGTGCGGAGGGGGTGCCGTCCGGGTCGGACGGCACCCCCTCGCGGTGGCGCTCTCGGGCGGGCCGCAGGTCAGTCGGCCTGCTCGGCCGCCTTGGCGAAGGCGGCGGCCAGTGCGGGCGCCACCAGGGCGACCTGCCACTGCCGGGCGCCGAGCCGGCGCAGCGCGGCGGCCACGTTCTCGGCCGTGGCGGCGGCGGGCGGCTCCCACGAGACCCGGCGGACCAGGTCCGGGGTGATCAGGTTCTCGGCCGGCAGGTTGTGCGTCTCGGCCAGTTCGGTGACCGCGGCGCGCGCCCCGGACAGCCGGGCGGCGGCCACCGGGTCCTTCTCCGCCCAGGCGCGCGGCGGCGGCGGGCCGTCGTGCGGGGCGGCGGCGGGCGGCAGCTGCGCCTCCGGGACCTCCCGGCCGCGCTGCACGGCGGCCAGCCACTGCTCCAGCTGCCGGCGGTGCACCCGCGGGCCGAAGCCCTGGACGGCCTGCAGTGCGGCGGCGTTCAGCGGCATCGCGAGGGCGGCGTTGACGATCGCGGCGTCGGAGAGCACCCGGCCGGGCGAGACGTCCCGCTCCTGGGCCGCCCGGTCGCGGGCCAGCCACAGTTCGCGCACCACGGCGAGCTGGCGGCGGCGGCGGACCTTGTGCAGCTGGGAGGTCCGGCGCCAGGGGTCCGTCCGGGGGCCGGGCCGGGGGGCGTTCGCGATCGCGGCGAACTCCTCCAGGGCCCAGTCGAGCTTGCCCTGGGCGTCCAGCTCCTGTTCGAGTGCGTCGCGCAGCTCGACCAGCACCTCGACGTCCAGAGCGGCGTAGCGCAGCCAGGGCTCGGGCAGCGGGCGGGTGGACCAGTCGACCGCGGAGTGCTCCTTGGCCAGCGAGAGGCCGAGCACGCTCTCGGTCATCGGCCCGAGGCCGACCCGGGCGAAGCCGGCGATCCGCCCGGCCAGCTCGGTGTCGAACAGCAGGCGCGGGCGCATGCCGACCTCGGCCAGGCAGGGGAGGTCCTGGGTGGCGGCGTGCACCACCCATTCGGCGTCGGCCAGGGCCTCGCCGAGCCCGCTGAGGTCGGGGCAGGCGATCGGGTCGATCAGCGCGCTGCCGGCCCCCGCCCGGCGCAGCTGGATCAGGTACGCCCGCTGGCCGTAGCGGTAGCCGGAGGCCCGCTCGGCGTCGACGGCGACCGGCCCGGTGCCCGCGGCGAACGCGGCGACGACGGCGGCCAGCGCCTGCTCGTCCGCCACGACGGGAGGGATCCCCTCCTTCGGTTCGAGGAGCGGGACCGGGGCTGTCTCTTCTGGGATGGCTGCTACGGCGTCGGTCACCCACCAAGGGTACGACGGACCTCTCGACCGGGAGTGTTGTCGGACTGGTCAGACCGCCTCCCCGCATATGCCGCCGGGGTGGTCCGGGGACGTCCGGGCCGGGTCGGCGGCGGTACCGGCGGCCTGACCGTGCGACACCGCTGCGGCGGCCCGGAGGAAACGTTCCTCCAGGCCGCCGCAGCGGTGTGGGCAGGTCAGTGGATGATGCCGGTGCGCAGTGCGACGGCGACCATGCCGGCCCGGTCCCCGGTGCCCAGCTTGCGGGCGATCCGGGCGAGGTGGGACTTCACGGTGAGGGCGGACAGCCCCATGGCGACTCCGATCGCCTTGTTGGACTGGCCCTCGGCGACCAGCCGCAGCACCTCCACCTCGCGGCCCGACAGCTCGCGGTAGGCGGACTGCTGCGCGCCCGGCGCACCGGGCGCACCCGGGGCCCCCGGGGCGCCGGCCGCACCGGGCATGCCCGGCATGCCGGGGCGCCGCATCCGCCCGGCCAGGCCGCCGGCGCCGATCGGCAGGCCGGGGCGGCCCGGCATGGCGACGTTGGTGCGGGTGCCGGTGACCACGTAGCCCTTCACGCCGCCGGCCAGGGCGGAGCGGACGGCGCCGATGTCGTCGGCGGCGGAGAGCGCGAGGCCGTTGGGCCAGCCCGCGGCGCGGGTCTCGGCAAGGATCGTCAGGCCGGAGCCGTCGGGCAGGTGGACGTCGGCGACGCAGATGTCGCGCGGGGTGGAGACCCGGGGGCGGGCCTCGGCGATCGACGACACCTCGATGACGTCCCGGACACCGAGCGCCCAGAGGTGCCGGGTGACGGTGTTTCGGACGCGGGGATCGGCGATGACCACCATGGCGGTGGGCTTGGTCGGGCGGTAGGCGACCACGTTTGCGGGGTGCTCAAGAAGGACCGACACCAGGCCTCCTGCGGGGAGTGGCGGACGGAACCCCGATGGGGGCGGTCGGAGTGTTCCGCGTTCGGAAAGGGTCACAGTCTGCTTCGGCAGCTACCGTGCCCGGCTTTAGCGAATGATCACGATCTAGTGAGTAACAATACGGACAAATCGTGCAAATGACTGAGCCGACATGCCCGGTATTCGCACAGAATCGATCGGATCAGGCTGGAAACGGTCGGATTCGACCGGGTAATTGACGAAGAGCGGAGCGGAAGTCACACTCCGTCAGCCCTGGGAGTGGCTCTCGGCCCGGCCGGCCCCCGCCGGCCCGACCACCACCCGTCAGTGCGAGCGCGGGCGCCGCCGCGCGGGCATCGGGACCACCCCACCGAGTGACGGAGCCTCGGGCGGCTGCACCGCCGGGGCGCTCGCCGCCGGCGGCAGGCCCGCGCTGATGCACAGCAGGTCCGCCCAGGCCGCCAGGTGCCGCTCGAAGCGGCCGTCGGCGGGCGTCCAGGACGCCCGGATCTCGATCTCGTCCGAGGAGCCGCGGTCCGCCAGCGCCCCGAAGTACTGCGAGGCGCACCTGGTCACCGTGCCGCTCGGCTCCGCGTACCCGGCGCCGTGCGCCTGCAGCGCGTCCAGCAGCCAGGCCCAGCCGACCTCGGACAGCATCGGGTCGCCGGCCATCTCCGGCTCCAGCTCCGCCCGGGTCATGGTGACCACCCGGAAGTCCCCGTTCCAGGACTCCTGCCCGGCCGGGTCGTGCAGCAGCACCAGCCGGCCGTCGGCCAGCTCGTCGCCGTCCACCTCCACCGAGGCGGTCAGGGCGAAGGCGAACGGGGCCAGGCGGCGCGGCGCCGGCGCGGGGGAGAGCTGCACCTCGGGGCGCAGCCGCGCCCCGCTCAGCGCCTCGACGGCAGCCCGGAACTCGTGCGGAGCCGCCTCCCTGCCCGTTCCGCCACCTGTTGCGCCACCCTGCGAGGGGTGCCCTCCGACCGCTGCCATGACCCGAAGACTAGGTCGAAAACGCGGGCAAGCTGTGCAACTTCCACCCGAGCGGCGCGCCGGGAGGCGGATCCGGCCAGATCTTGGAGGAAGCCACGAGGCCGTGCGGACGGGGCGCCCCGGGGCGCGTGCGAAGATTTGAACCGTGAGCGAGACTACGGCAGACACCACGGCAGCCACGGGCCCCGCCCGTCCGCAGACCACCGCGCGCCGCGGCGCCGCGCACGACTCCGCGTTCCTGCGGGCCTGCCGGCACGAGCCGGTGCCGTACACCCCGGTGTGGTTCATGCGGCAGGCCGGCCGCTCGCTGCCCGAGTACCTGAAGGTCCGCGAGGGCATCCCCATGCTGGAGTCCTGCATGCGGCCCGAGCTGGTGAAGGAGATCACCCTCCAGCCGGTGCGCCGGCACAAGGTCGACGCGGCGATCTTCTTCAGCGACATCGTGGTGCCGCTCAAGGCGATCGGCATCGACGTCGACATCAAGCCCGGCATCGGCCCGGTCATCGCCGACCCGATCCGCACCGTCGAGGACCTCCAGCGGCTGCGGCCCCTGGAGCCGGACGATGTCCCCTACATCACCGAGGCGGTCGGCCTGCTCGTCGACGAGCTGGGCTCCACCCCGCTGATCGGCTTCGCCGGCGCCCCGTACACGCTCGCCAGCTACCTGGTCGAGGGCGGGCCGTCCAAGAACCACGAGAACACCAAGGCCATGATGTACGGGCAGCCCGAGCTGTGGGCCGCCCTGGTGGACCGGCTCGCCGACATCACCTCGGCCTTCCTCAAGGTGCAGATCGAGGCCGGTGCCTCCGCCGTCCAGCTGTTCGACTCCTGGGTCGGCTCGCTCGCGCCCGACGACTACCGCCGCTCGGTGATGCCCGCCAGCACCAAGGTGTTCGACGCGGTCGCCGAGTACGGCGTGCCGCGCATCCACTTCGGCGTCGGCACCGGCGAGCTGCTCGGCCTGATGGGCCAGGCCGGCGCCGACGTGGTCGGCGTCGACTGGCGGGTGCCGCTGAACGTCGCCGCCGAGCGGGTCGGCCCCGGCAAGGGCCTGCAGGGCAACCTCGACCCGGCGGTGCTGTTCGCGCCGACGAAGGCCGTCGAGACCAAGGCCCGAGAGGTGCTGCACGCCGCCCAGGCGCTCGGCGCCAGCGGCCACATCTTCAACCTCGGCCACGGCGTCATGCCCAGCATGGACCCGGACGCGCTCAGCCGGCTGGTCGCCTTCGTGCACGAGGCCAGCGCGCGCTGACCCGGCGCCACACCGCACGGACGGCGGGCCCCCGGCATCCGGGGGCCCGCCGCCGTGTTCACCGGCCGTCGGGCCCGGCGGGCTCCGCCGGGGCCTCCTCGTCCGGTGCGCCCGCGGCCCGCGCGTCCTCGTCCCGCGCGTCCGGGGCCGGACCGGCCGGGTGCGGGGGTGCCGCCGGCTGTGCGGGCAGGTGGGCGGGCACCGGCGGCAGCTGCACCGCCCGGCGCCGCCGCCGCAGGAACCGCAGCACCAGCACCACCGGCACCAGCACCACCAGGAACGGCGCCGACGCGGCCGCCGCCATCGCCACCCCGCGCACGATCGCCAGCAGCACCCGCCAGCCGCCCGACAGCGCGTCGCCGACCGAGCCCCAGAAGGTGTCCTTCTTCTCGGCGTCCGGGGTGTCGGGCACCGGCTTCGCGTCGCGCCGCACGTCCACCGTGATGGTGGAGAGCGAGGTCTTCGCCGCGAGCTCCTTCTGCTGGCGCTGCAGCGACTCCAGGTCGGCCTCCCGGCGGGCCAGCTCGGACTCCAGGGTGGTGACCTCCTGCAGCGACTTCGCCTGGGACATCAGCGCCCGGATCCGCTCCACGCTCGCCCGCTGGGTCTGCAGCCGGCTCTCCACGTCGGCGACCTGCAGGGTGACGTCGTCGGCCTGGCTCCGGCGGGAGACCACGGTGTCCAACGCGGCCAGCCGGTCCAGCGTCTGCTGGTACGCCGCCGACGGCACCTTCAGCGTGATCTGCCCGTTCATCGGGCCGGCCGTCGAGTCCGCCGGCACCCCGTTGGTGCTCTCGTTGCCGACGTAGCCGCCCGCCGCCGTCGCCAGCGCCCGGGCCTCCGACAGCACCTTCGGCACGTCCTGGCTGCGGATCGTCAGCTGCGCCGAGTACGCGATCAGCCGGCTGTCGGCCGCCGGGGCCGTGCCCGGTGCGCGGCTCGCGGCCGCCGGGGCGGGGCTGCCCGCGGCGTTCGGCGCGGGCGGCTTGGCCGCGGCCTCCGCCTGATTCTGAGCCTGGCCCTGGCCCGGGGCCGCCTTTCCGAGGTCCGGGGCCGCCGCCGCGTCCGCCTTCATCGCGGTCCCCGAGCCGCCCCGGTCGCCCGAGGCACCGCACCCCCCGGCCAGCAGTACCGCCACGACCATCCCGGCCGCCGCCACCCCGGCCCTGCGTCGTCCTCCCGGCACGATCCCTCCCCGTCCTCACGGTCCCGGCGCCCCGGACCGGGACGCTCGGACCATTGGACGGAGCGGGCGCCGGATCGGACCCGCCCGGGAGATCGCAGCTCGGTCACAGCTCGATGCCGGGCCGGACACGCCGGGTCGCCGCCGGATCCCGCCGGGTCGCCGCCGGATCCCGCCGACGCCCGACCTGCCGACCACCGGAGCAATCGGCGGCGGCCCGGCGGGCGCGGCCCACAGTGGGGGGATGGAGCTGAAGGCCGGTCACCCGCTCACCGTCGCGCTAGTCGTGCTCACCGCGACCACCGGGGTGATCGAGGCCGTCAGCCTGCTCGCCCTCGGGCACGTGTTCACCGCGATGATGACGGGCAATCTGCTCTTCCTCGCCTTCGGCCTGGCCGGGGCGCACGAACTCTCGGTGGCCGCCTCCTCGGTGTCGCTGGGGGCGTTCGCGGCGGGCGTGGTCACCGGGACGCTGCTGGAGCGGTGGGTGGACGCCCGGCAGCAGCGCTGGTTCCTCGCCGGGCTGCTGACCGAGGCCGTCCTGCTGACCGCCGGGGGCCTCACCGCCACCGGACTCGGCGGCCCCGGCACCCCCCTGACCGGCCGGCACTACGCGGTGATCGCCGTGGTGGCGCTGGCGATGGGTCTGCGCAGCCTCACCACCCTGCGCGCCCACGTCACCGACCTGCCGACCACCCTCGCCACCCGCACCCTGACCGCCCTGCTCACCGGCCTGCCCGCCCACCACCTGCCCGCCCGTCGGGCCGCCGCGGTGCTCGCCATCTTCACCGGCGGCCTGCTCGGAGCCGTCGCCCTGGAGGCCGGCCGCCGGCCGTCGACGCTGCTGCTCCTCGCCGCCGCACTCGTGCTGGCGACCGCGGTCGCCCACGCCGCCGCCCGGGGTGGGACGGCGGCGTAGCGGGACGGCGGGGTGGGGGAGCCGCCTCAGTTCAGCGCGAGCGGCGTCTCGGCCCCGACCCGCTGCAGCTTCTCGGGATTGCGGACGTAGTAGAGGCCGGTGATCCGGCCGTTCTCCACCCGCAGCGCCATCACCCCGTCCACCTCCCCGTCCAGCTCCACCAGCAGCGCCGGGCTGCCGTTGACCGCGGTCGGGGAGACGGCGACCCGCAGTTCCTTCTTCCGCATCCCGCCCACGATGAAGCGGGCCACCTTGTCCGCGCCCGCGATCGGCCGCAGCGCCGCCTGCTTGATGCCGCCGCCGTCGCTCACCAGGACCACGTCGGGGGCGAGCACGTTCAGCAGGCCCTGGAGGTCCCCGGTCTCCATGACCCGCTGGAACGACTCCAGCGCCGCCCGGCCCTCCGCCGGGGAGACCGCCGCGCGCGGCCGACGGGCGTCCACGTGCCGGCGGGCGCGGTGCGCGATCTGCCGGACCGCCGCATTGCTCTTGCCGACCGCCGCCGCGATCTCGTCGTAGTCGACGTCGAACACCTCGCGCAGCACGAAGACCGCGCGCTCGGTCGGCGACAGCGTCTCCAGCACCAGCATCATCGCCATCGACACGCTCTCGGCCAGCACCACGTCCTGCGCCACGTCCGGCGCGGTGAGCAGCGGCTCCGGCAGCCACTGGCCGACGTACGCCTCCTTGCGGCGCTGCACCGTGCGCAGCCGGTTGAGCGCCTGCCGGGTGGTGATCCGCACCAGGTACGCGCGCTGGTCGTCCACCGGCTCCCGGTCGGCCGCGACCCAGCGCAGCCAGGTCTCCTGCAGCACGTCCTCCGCGTCCGCCGCCGAACCGAGCAGCTCGTAGGCGACGGTGAAGAGCAGGTTGCGGTGGGCGACGAACGCCTCGGTCGCCGGGTCGGCCGCCCCTTCGGCGGTGGTGTGCTCGCTCACGCCGCGACCCTAGCGGGTGCGGCGGCCGGGGTCTTCGCCTGCTGCGCCGCCACCATCCGGCGGCGCACCGCGCGGCCCGGGACGCGGTGCAGACCGTACGAGCCGGGCTTGCGGGCCTCGCCCGCCAGGTGGTTCGGGACACCGCGGCAGATCGCCTCCTTGATCTTCCCGCCGCGCTCCCCGCCGATGTGGAACCGCACGGCCACGTCGCTGCGGTTGGCGAACTGGAAGATCCCGGCATCGCGGCCCAGGCTGATGCACTGCGCCGCGAAGCTCTGGTTGAGCGGCGCCGGCTGCTCCCCGGCGATCCGGCCGAGGACCGTGTCGGCGGCCCGCGCGCCCAGCGGGATCGCCGCCTGGCAGCTCATCCGCAGCGGTACGCCCGACGGCGCCGCCGAGTCCCCGGCCGCGACGATCCGCAGGTCGTCCACGCTGGTCAGGGTCTCGTCGGTGAGCAGCCGGCCGTCGGCGTCGGTGCTCAGGCCGCTGCGGGCGGCGAGGTCCGGCACGCCGAACCCGGCCGTCCAGATGGTCACCGCGCTCGGCAGCCGGTAGCCGTCGCCCAGCCGGACGGCGTCGCGCTGCACCTCCGTCACCGTGGTGTCCGGGCCCTGCAGCACCCGCACGCCCAGCTCCGCGAGGCGCGCGGCGACCGAGCTGCGGCCGCGCTCGTGCAGGTACGGGCCGAGCACCCCGCCGCAGACCAGGGTCACCGTGCGGCCCGCCTCCGCGAGTTCGGCGGCCGTCTCGATCCCGGTCGGCCCGGCCCCGACCACCGTCACCGGGGCCGTCTCGGGCGTCCCGTCGAGGACCGTCCGCAGCCGCTGCGCCTCCTCCAGCACGCCCAGCGGGTGGGCGAACTCGGCCGCGCCCGGCACCTGCGGGGCGGCGCTGCCGCTGCCCACCGCGTAGACCAGGTAGTCGTAGCCGACCTCGGCGCCCGAGGCCAGGACCACCCGGCGCCCCGGCGCGTCGATCCGCTCCGCGGCGCCGACCAGCAGCGTCACCTTCTCGCTCAGGACCTCCCGGAAGTCCGCGACCGCCGCGTCGGTGCCGGCGACCAGCTGGTGCAGGCGGATCCGGTTGACGAAGTCCGGGCGCGGGTTGATCAGCGTCACCGCGACGTCGGCGCGCTGCGTCAGCCGGTTCGCCGCCATGACCCCGGCGTACCCGCCGCCGATCACGACCACCTCGGTGTGCTCGCCCATGGTCTCTCTCCGTCCGTCCGTTTGTTGTCGGCTCTCGGGCACCAGACACCGGTCGGCCGCCGGTTGTGACAGCCCTGCTGCCGTGACCTGCGCCACACCCGGCGCGGGCGGGTGCCGTTTGCGGGGATCGGCGACGTGATCGCCCGGTATGCGGCGGCGGTGTAAGGACCTGGAAGACTGCGGGCATGGCACACGCACACGTGGTTGTGATCGGTGGCGGCATCGCGGGCCTGTCCGCCGCCGCGTTCCTGGGGGGTGCCACCGGGAGCCCCGCACGGGCCCGGGTGACGCTGCTGGAGGCGTCCGACCGGCTCGGCGGGAAGCTGCACGGGGGCGAGGTCGGCGGGGTCCGGGTCGACCTCGGGGCCGAATCGATGCTCGCCCGCCGTCCCGAGGGCGTCGACCTGGCCCGCTCCGTCGGACTCGCCGACGCACTCGAGCCGCCCACCACGGCCAAGGCCGCCATCTGGACCAGGGGCGCCCTGCGCCCGCTGCCCGGCGGGCAGGTCATGGGCGTCCCCGGCGACCTGGACGCCCTCGCCGCCTCCGGGGTGCTCAGCGCCGCAGGCCTTCAACGGGCCCGGCACGAGGGCGCCGGCCGGGTCGAGGACGACGTGGCGATCGGCCGCTGGGTCGCAGACCGGCTCGGCCGCGAGGTCGTCGACCGGCTCGTCGAACCGCTGCTCGGCGGCGTCTACGCCGGCCACGCCGACGAGATCTCGCTGCGCGCCGCCGTCCCCCAGCTCCTCGCGGTCGCCCGCGCCGGCGGCTCGCTGGTCGAGGGCGTCCACGCACTGGCCGGCCGGCCGCAGACCGCCACCGGCCCGGTGTTCCAGGGCCTGCACGGCGGCCTCGGCACCCTTCCCGACGCCGTCGCCGCCGCCTGCGCGAAGGCCGGCGTCGACCTGCGCACCGGCAGCCCCGTGGACGGGCTGCGCCGCACCCCCGACGGCTGGCGGATCGTCACACCCACCGGCGTGCTCGACGCCGACGCCGTGGTCCTCGCCGTGCCCGCGCCCGTCGCCGCCCGCCTGCTGCGCGCCGAGGCGCCCGGCGCGGCGGCCGACCTGGACGCCGTCGAGTACGCCGGGATGGCGCTGGTGACACTCGCCTTCCGCCGCGCCGACCTGCCCGAACCGCCCTCCGGCAGCGGCTTCCTGGTGCCGCCGGTGGACGGGCGGCGGATCAAGGCCTCCACGTTCTCCAGCAACAAGTGGGGCTGGCTGGAGCGCTCCGCCCCCGACACCTTCGTGCTGCGGACCTCGCTCGGCCGGCTGCACGAGGAACAGCCGCTCGACCTGCCGGACGAGGAACTCGTCGCGCTCTCGCTGGCCGACCTGCACGAGGCGATCGGCCTGACCGCGCGGCCGTACGACACCGCGGTGACGCGCTGGCGCGCGGGCCTGCCGCAGTACCCGGTCGGCCACCTCGACCGGGTCGCCCGGATCCGGGCCGCCGCCGGGCGGATCGGCGGCCTGGCGCTGTGCGGCGCCGCGTACGACGGGGTGGGCATCCCGGCCTGCATCGGGAGCGGCCGGGCGGCCGCCGAGACCATCGACAAACTGTTGACCCCGCCGACCGGGGCAGACGTCGCAGAGAGGACAATGGGCGCATGACTGAGACCGCTGAG
Source organism: Kitasatospora sp. NPDC054939 (assembly GCF_053610105.1). Classification (NCBI taxonomy): domain Bacteria; kingdom Bacillati; phylum Actinomycetota; class Actinomycetes; order Kitasatosporales; family Streptomycetaceae; genus Kitasatospora; species Kitasatospora sp. NPDC054939. The sequence continues at coordinate 24,241 of NZ_JBSGXP010000085.1, forward strand.
CAGCAGCCCGAGCAGCAGCCCGAGAAGAAGAAGGCGCGCGACCTGAACCAGGTCATCCGCTACACCATGTGGTCGGTGTTCAAGCTCAAGGGCGCGCTGCCCGAGGACCGCACCGTGCTGGCCGCGGAGGTCGACGAGCTGTTCGCCCAGCTGGCCGCCAAGGACGTCACGGTGCGCGGCACCTACGACGTGTCGGGCCTGCGCGCGGACGCCGACATCCTGGTGTGGTGGCACGCGGGCGACTCCGACGACCTGCAGGAGGCGTACAACCGCTTCCGCCGCACCGGCCTGGGCCGGCTGCTGGAGCCGGTCTGGTCGAACATGGCGCTGCACCGCCCGGCGGAGTTCAACAAGTCGCACATCCCGGCGTTCCTCGCCGACGAGCGCGCGCGCGACTACGTCTGCGTGTACCCGTTCGTCCGCTCCTACGAGTGGTACCTGCTGCCGGACGCCGAGCGGCGCGCGATGCTCGCCGAGCACGGCCAGATGGCCCGCGGCTACCCGGACGTGCGCGCCAACACGGTCGCCTCGTTCGCGCTCGGCGACTACGAGTGGCTGCTCGCCTTCGAGGCCGACGAGCTGCACCGCATCGTCGACCTGATGCGCGACCTGCGCCCCTCGCGGGCCCGCCTGCACGTCCGCGAGGAGGTCCCCTTCTTCACCGGCCGCCGCAAGCCCGTCAGCGAACTCCTCAACGGCCTCGCCTGACCGCCCGGCGCCACCCGCCACGAGGGCCCGCCCGGAACACCCCGGGCGGGCCCTCGCGCGTTCCGTTCGTCCGGGAGTCAGTACCGCAGGGCGGCGCGGAGGCGGGGGTCGGGGAGGGCGGAGGGGCCGACCATGGCGACGGCGGTGAGGAGTTCGCGTTCCTCGTCGTCGGCGATGCCGTGCTGGTGGGGCGGGCGGACGGCCTGGAGGACCTCCTGGCCGATCGGGGAGGCCCAGCGGGTGTACGGGTGGACGTCGATACGGGCCATCAGCAGGGTGCCCGCGGTGAGGATCAGCGGCAGCGAGAACCAGGCGAGTGCGGCCAGTGCGTCCCCGCCGGTGAGGCGGCCGGTGGCGAGGGCGGCGGCGAGCAGGCCGAGCGACAGCAGCAGCGCGTGCCGGACCTGGCGGACGGCGTGCAGGCTGCTGCGGCGGACGACGGCGGGGGTGGCGAGTCCGGCGAGGGCGAGCCGGCTGCCGATCTCCAGGACGGTCGGGTGGGCGGCCATGGCCCGGCGCAGGTCGGCGGTGCGGCACTGGCCCTCGGGCCCGACGGTGGCGACGACGGCCCGTTCGAGGCGGCTGCGGCCCTGCGGGTCGACGACGGTGGTCCAGCCGGTGTGGGCGAGGTGGAGCCGGCCCCGGGAGGCCATCAGGACGAGGGCGAGGTCGACGACCCGTTCGGGCCCGCCGGCCAGGTAGGCCGTCTCGTACAGTCCGATGCCGACGGCTTCGCGGGGTCGCGGGGCGTCCGTTCCGGCGAGCAGGTCGGCGGTCGTGGTGACCCGGACCAGCCGGATGCAGGAGAGCACCGCGGCAGTGCAGGCCGGGATCAGGAAGAGCAGCCACATGGGCTTGTTCTAGACCTGGCCCGGCCTGCGCGGTACGGCTTCCCCGAACGCTTCACCGAACTGTGACCGTGCGGCGACCCGCGCCCCGGTGGCCCCAGGAGGGCTCAGGAGCCGCAGCCCCCGCCGCCCCCGCAGCTGCTGGAGGAGCTGCTGCACGAGGAGCCGGAGGACGATCCGCAGCCGGAGCTGCTGCTGGAGCCGCTGGTGGAGCCGCACCCGGTGGACGACCCGCAGGACACCGAGTGGGACGAGCCCGAGCCGGAGCCGGAGCCGGAGGAGTCCGAGGAGTCCGAGCCGCACCAGACGGCCGGGCCGCTGCACGAGGTGCCGGTGGAGGTGGCGCCGCCGGCGAGGGCCTTGGCCTGCTCGGCCTCGGCCAGCGCCTGCTGGAGCTCCTGGTCGTCGAGGCCGGCCTCGATGCCGGTCAGGGCGATCGCGCCGAGCATCATGCCGGTTGTGGCGTCGACGCCGGCCCCGGCCTTGGGCCGCCAGGGGGAGCTGCCGGTGGTGACCAGCCCGAGCTGGGTGCGCCCGGCGGGGGTGATGCGGCCCTTGGGGACCCGCAGGACGGCGAGCGAGATCAGCGCCACCGCGACGATCACCACCGGGGCGAAGACGGCCGGGCGCTCGCCGCCGACAAGGAAGGCGAGGAGGCTGAGTGCGGGCACGCCGATCACGACGGCCCAGAGCGGCTTGCGGGCGTCGCGGGCCCGCTGGAGCCCGACGGGGTTGCGCAGCAGGCCGCGGTCGGCGAGGCGGTCGCCGATCTCCTGGACGGCGGGGGTGCGCATGACCTCGCGGCGCAGCGACTTGAGGTCGCGGCTCTTCTCCAGGCCCATGGCGTCGCGGACGGCGGTTTCGACGGCGTCGACGGGCGGCTGGCCGGTCCAGGTGACGAGGCCGGAGCGGGAGACGATGACGCGGCCGGTCTTGTGGGCGCGGACGACCGCGGTGTCGACGACCCGGCCGGGTCCGCCGGAGAGGAACGCGACGTCGAGCAGCGGCAGTCCGCGGCCGGGGAGGCCGAGCGGGTTGGGCACGCGGTGGGCCTGGTGCCAGCCGACCGAGGCCCAGGCGATGGCGCCGAGGAGGACGATCCCCGGGATCCAGAAGAACTCGTTCTGCCACATGGGCGGTTTCCCCCTGAGGTGTTGGTGGTGGTGTGGGGTGCGCCGGGCGGGTTGCCGGGCTGCGGTGCGTCCGGCGGTGGCCGGGTCGTTCAGTGCGTGCGGCGCAGGGCCCGGCGCAGGCGGCCGAGGGGCGAGCGCGGTTCGGCCGGTTCCTCGGCCGCGGCGGGTGCCGCGTCGGGGTCGAGCCAGGCGGTGACGGCGGCGCGGGCCGCGGCGTCGGGTTCGCCGTGGGGGGAGGCCTCGGGGCCGAGCGCCCATTCCGCGAAGGCCCGGGCGTCGGCCCGGTAGCCGCCGGTCTGCGGGTGGGTGCGGGCGTAGGCGAGGAACAGCGGCCCGTACAGCGGCCCGAGGGCGTGCGGCAGGGCGGGTGCCACCTTGGCGGCGGTGGCGCGGCGTTTGCGGGCCAGGCCGATGGACTGGGCGCGGACCTGCTCCGCGTCGAAGCCGGGCGGTACGGGTCCGCCGGCGACGAGGGCGGCGAGCAGTTCCTCCTGGCGGCGGGCGAGTTCGGCGCGCGCGGCGTCGATGCCGTCGGTGCCGGTGCGGTCGGTGCCGTCGGGTCGGTCGGGGCCGGTCGGCTCCGGGCCGGGGCGCTGGGCGGGGATCGCGGTCATCGCCGGGCACCGTCCAGGACGCGCCGGATGGCGTCGAGTTCGGCCGCGAGTTCGGCGGGCGGCGGGAAGTCGGCGTCGCGTTCCAGCAGGACGCCGGGCGGGGCGACCCGCGCGCACAGCTCGGCGAGGACCTCCAGGACGGGTTCGGTGACGGGGTGGGCGTGGGTGTCGTGCCAGATGCCGTCGACCAGGGTGCCGCCGGCCACGTGCACGTAGGCGAGGGCCTCCAGCGGGAGCCGGTCGAGTTCGGCGGCGGGGTCGATGCCCAGGTTGACCCGGTTGGTGTGCAGGTTGGCGACGTCGATGAGCAGGCGGCAGCCGGTGCGTTCGACGAGTTCGGCGAGGAACTGCCCTTCGGTCAGCTCGTCGTCGGGCCAGGCGAGCTGGCAGGCGATGTTCTCCAGGGCGAGCGGGACGGGCAGCTGGTCCTGGGCGATCCGGACGTTCTCGGCGATGACGCGCAGGGCGTCGCGGGAGCGCGGGACGGGCAGCAGGTGCCCGGCCTCGAGTCCGCCTGCGCGGACGAACGCCAGGTGTTCGGTGACCAGCGGCGATTCCAGGACCTGCGCGGTCTCGGCGAGCGCGGCGAGGCGTGCCGGGTCGGGCCGGTGGGCGCCGCCGAGGCCGAGGGCCACGCCGTGCGGGACGACGGTGACGCCGCGCGAGCGCAGGATGCGCAGGGATTCGGGGAGGTGGTCGCCGCAGACGTTCTCCGCGACCACCTCGACCCAGTCCAGGCCGGGTTGGCGCTCGACGACGGTGTCGATCTCGGAGCGCCAGCCGAGGCCGACGCCGAGGCGGGTGGAGCGGGTGGAGACAGGTGTGGTCATGGCTGAGCCCCCTTTGAGGGCCGGGTGGGAAGCCGTTCGGTCGGCGCGGGCTCCTTCGCCAGGGCCGCCGGGCTGTGCTGCTGAGGATGTCCCCGGGCGGGGCGGCTGCCAAGCCTCATCAGGTGATCTCAGAGCATTATTTGAGCTTGTCGTACCGGTCGGGACGGACTCTAGCCCGCCGGGCCCGGAGTCTGCGCAGGTGGGGGGCGGTTCGGGCGCCGGATTCCGGTTCGTACGGGGGTGGTTCGCGCACCTGCGTCGAGGTCCCCGAATATTCGGAGGCGCAGCGTCCGGACTGCCGCTAACGTGAGATGTCTATGACATTGATCATTCGTGACTTCCGCCCCGAGGACGCCGCCGCGGCCTCCACCGCCCACAGCGCCGGCCGCGAGCACCTGCTGCTCACGCCCGAGGTGTTCGTCTGGCTGACCGAGAACCAGGCCGAGGACACCCACTACCGCACCTTCGTCGCCGAACTGGACGGCCGGGTGGTCGGAGCGATCCGCTGCGGCGTGGTGACGGGTACATCGACCAAGGGCATCGGCTTCGCCAACGGCAGCGTGCTGCCGGAGTTCCGCCGGCGCGGTGCGGCGAGCGGACTGCTGGCCGCCGCCGAGGAGCACCTGAAGGCCCACGGCGTCGTCGAACTGCACACCTGGGTCGACGAGGCGGAGGACTCGCGGGCCTTCGCGCTGGCCCGCGGCTACACGGAGGGCCGGATCGCGTACTTCGCCGGTCGGGACCTCGCGCTGCCGCTGCCGGACGCCCCGGAGCTGCCGGCCGGCGTCGAGCTGCGCCCGGTGAGCGACTGGGCGGACGACCCGTACCCGATCTACCTCGTCGAGGCGGACGCGGCGCTCGACGAACCCGGCGAGGTCGTGATGGACGCCACGGAGTACGAGGAGTGGCGGAACACGGAGTGGTCCCGGCCGGACCTCGACCGCGAGCTGACGATCGTCGCGGTGGTCGACGGCACGCCGGCCGCGTTCAGTGCGGTGCAGTCGGACGGGGTGGCGCGCTACTGGTCGGCGTTCACCGCCTGCCGCCGGGAGGCCCGCGGCCGGGGCCTGGCCAAGCTGGCGAAGCTGGAGTCGCTGCGCCTGGCGCAGGCGGCCGGGCTGAAGCACGCGTACACCAGCAACGACGCGACCAATGCGCCGATGCTGGCGATCAACCAGTGGCTCGGCTACGAGCGCTGCGCCGCCGAGCGGAAGTTCACCAAGCGACTCGACGGCTGACCCGATGAGCCGGTGAGGGCGATCGGAACGGGGTCGCCCTCACCTCATCGCATCCGGAGTCGGTGATCAGGCGAAGCTGGCGACGGCCTCGGCCTCGTCGTCGTAGACCTCGAAGACGGTGATCAGCTGGGTGATCTGGAGCATGTCGGTGATCTTCGGCGGCAGGTTGGCCAGCTTGAGCCGGCCGCCCTGGTTGGTGGTGGCCGTGTAGGCGCTGACCAGTTCGCCGATCCCGCTGCTGTCGATGGTCGTGACGTCGGTCAGGTTCAGCAGGATGTTCTTCGCGCCGCCGGAGAGGGCCTCCCGGACCGACTCGCGGAGCTGGACGTCGCCCACACCGATGGTGATCTTGCCCTTGAGGTCCAGCACGGTGACGTCGTCGACCTTGCGGAGGGTGATGGTGGCCATGGCGGGCCAGCCTTTCAGTTGATCAGGTTGAGCACCAGGACCACATCGGTCCCCGGCGGGTCGTCGCGGCGCACGATCTCGTAACCGTCGGTGAGATGGCCGATCATGACGAGACCCCGGCCGGACGGTTTGAGGCTCACCTCGTCGGACGGCTCGGGGCGCTCGAAGCCCGCCCCCTCGTCGCCGACCGTCACGTAGAGCCAGCCGTCCTGCTGCTCCCAACTGAGGCGCACGCGCTTCGCGGGGTCCTTGCGGTTGCCGTGCAGCACGGCGTTGGCGACGGCCTCGTGGACGGCGAGACCGAGCCGGTACTGCGCGTCCTCGCCGAGCCGGCAGAGGTCGGCGACCTCGCCGACCCACGCCTCGGCCGCCCCGACGCTCGCCATCGCGGACGGCAACTCCACTGCGTCCGGCACGACTTGCCCCCCAACGTATGTACACCGACAACGACCTCGGCGAGCTTATGGCGGAGGCGCGGGCGTTCCGGGGACGGCACGACCCCCTTCACTCGATTGAGTGAAGGGGGTCGATGGGCTCAGTGACCTGCCTGTTCGAACTCCCCGGCGTCGAGCGCGGAGAGGAAGGACCGCCAGGCGGCGGCAGGGAAGAGGAGGGTGGGACCGCTGGGGTCCTTGCTGTCACGCACGGGGACGAGGTCGGGCAATCCGGGGGCCACCTCGATGCAGAACCCGCCGTCGCCCTGCGAGAAGCTGCTCTTGCGCCACTGAACTGTGCTCAGGTCGGGGATTCGGGACATGACGATTCAGTCCTCTCATGATCCGCTGGATCAGTCGGGCAGAGTCCGCCTCTGACAGCGCTGCTGCTCTGGCTCGATCATAGACAGTGGACAGATGGCGAACTTGCTTCTCGTCGTCCGTGAAGTGTCCACTACTCAAGCTTTCAGAGTAGACGCGTTGATGCCCGTCCCGAGTTTCGATAATGATCATTTCAGTCATTAGTGCCGAGGCCGTGGCCTCGAACGGCAGCACCTGGATGATCACGTTCGGGTGCTCCATCACGGCGAGCAGGTGGCGTAGTTGCTCGCGCATCACCACGGGGCCGCCAATTGTTCTCTCCAAAGTCGCCTGCTCCAGAAGCGAGATGAACAATGGAGGATCGTCGGAGCTGAAGAATCGGTCCTGGCGTTCCAGTCGTGCGTGCGCCATGGCATCAATCTCCGCCGGGGGGCGATTCGGGGCGTAGGCGCAGAAGAGCGTGCGCATGTAGGCCTCGGTCTGCAGCAGTCCGGAGATTCGACCGTCGTGCAGGCCTCGGAGCGAGACGGCTTCTCGCTCCAGGGCTACGAACATCTGGAACCAGTCCGGGTGCTGGTTGCGGATGAAGTCGGAGACCAGCTCGTAGGCGCGGACCAGATGGCCGCCGGTTTCCAGCGCCCGATCGAACATCAGCGCGTCTCGCGGGGTCGGAACGGCCTTGCCCAGCTCGAACTGCGATACGCGCGTCTGGTGGACGTTCACCATCCGGCCCAACTCGTCCTGCTTCAGGCCGCGTTCCAGCCTCCAGAAGGCAAGTTCATCGCCCCACGTCCTGGACCGCTTGACCTGAACGCTGCGCCTGTTCGCCATGCTCCGCCCCCTCGCGTAAGAGCGCTCGAAGGGTCTTGCAGAAACCCTTGGTGACTACACCGTCACAGGCCGAAACTCTCTCCGCAAGCGAAACCCGGAATCTCCCCCCACCAGGCTGAGGTGCCAATGACGACCCACCCGTCGGTGAACGACCGGAACTTCCCCGCGTGCCAGTGCACGCGCTGCGGGTTCGACGTCCCCGAATCCCGGATCCGCAGCAGTGCGTTGATGCCGGTGCCGCCGCCGACCGTGCCCCGGTCCGCGCCGCCGGTCGAGCCGTACCGGCCGGTGCTGCGGGGCGAGGAGGTCTTCGACACCCGGACCGGGCAGTGGGGGGTGTTCATGGGGTGGCACCACGGCATGGCCTTCCTTCGGCCGCCGGGCGGCGGGGTCGAGTGGGACACCGCCCCGCACTGGCTGGCCGACCGGGCCCCCGAACCGTCCGCCTGACCCGAACGCCCCAAGCTGCCCGAACTCCCCGCGCCTCCCCCGAAAGTGAGCACCGCCCCCATGAGCATCCTGGGTCGTATGACCGCCGAGGACCGCCGTCGCGCGGCCGACGTCTTCGACGACTTCCTGGCCACCCTCGGCGTCGCCGGCCTCGTCCTGCCGTCGGCGGGTGTGGACTGGCGTTCCGCGCGGACCACCGGCGTCGTCCTGATCGATCTCGGTGCCGTCCGGCCGGACGTCGTCGAGCGGATGACCGACCTGCTGCGCAAGGGCCTGCGCGCGTGAGCCGGGATGCCCGGACGGAGGTCGTGGTGACCTTCGCGGTCGTCGCCGCCTCCGTCTGGCTCGCCACCGCGGCGGCCTGCCTGGTCGACCCGTCGGCGCCGGGTGTCCGCCGCCTGGTGTGGTGCGGGGTGAACTCCGCGGTCCTGGTGCTCGGCCTGCCGTGCCTCTTCCGCTGCCTCTCCGTCGCGAGCCGCGCCGACCGGCCCGCCCCGGGTGCGGGGGACGAGGCGTGAGTGCTCAGGGGCGCCAGGGCAGCCGGAGCGCCTCGATCCCCTCGTCCGCCAGCAGTTCTTCGACCAGTTCGGGCGGCCCGCATACCTTCGTCCCCCAGAGGTCGTAGTCGGTGCAGAGCAGCCAGGAGCGGTCCTCGGGCCAGAAGTTGGACGGGCTGAACTCGACGGCGGGGTGGTCGTAGAGGGCTGCGGCGTCGCCGAGCCGGCCGCGCCGGACGTGCAGCACCTCGAACTCCTCGGCGCCGAGTGTCAGCGGGTTCCAGTAGGCCAGGCACGGGGTGTCGGCGCCGGCGGGGCTGTGGGCGGTGAGGAGTTCGACCAGGCGGAGCCAGCTCTCCCGGTCGAGGCTGCCCTCGGTGGGCGGGACGATTCCGGCCGGCCAGCTGCCGTCCGTCCGGACGGAGGGGAAGCAGCGGAAGCAGGGCGCCATGCCGTCCGGGACGGCCGGATCGCCGGTTCGTTCGGCGAGTTCGGCCCAGCTCAGCCGCCGCCATCCCGGGCCGGGATGCCGGGCCCGGCCGAGCCCGCCGCCGGTGACGGTGCCGACGGTGTTGAGGTCGATCCCGCCGACGAGGTCGGGCGGGATGCTGCCGTCGGCGACCGCGGCGTGGTGCAGCCGGTCGTGGGTGGTGCCGGTCGGCCCGGCCTCGTGCTCGTACATGGCGTTGAGCACCCAGGCCGCGTCGGGCATCGGCGGCGCCATGAAGCCGGTGAGGCCGTCGCCGGCGAGGTCGCGCAGCCAGTCGGTCTCGCCGGACGGGGCGACCGGCCAGGCGGATCCCTCGGGTCCGGGTGTCATGACGCGGTGGTCCGCAGCGAGTCCAGCCAGCGGGTGAGCCGGTCGCCCTCGCGGGTCATCACCCCGGGGTCGCGCAGGGCGTTGGCCAGCAGCGACATGCCCTGGTAGCCGGCGACGAGGGTGAGGGCGAGGCCGTCGGGGTCGGGGAGTCCGGCACTGCGGAACTGCTGCCCGGCCCAGTCGAGCAGCCGCCGGATGGTTTCTCCCGCCTCGGCGTCCAGGGCGCCGTCCTCGCGCTTGTCGAGTTCGACGGCGAGCGTTCCGGTCGGGCAGCCGTAGCGGGCGGCGGTGTCGCGCTGGGAGACCCAGGCCGCGACGAGGCCCTTCAGGCGGTCCAGCGGGTCGGGGTCCTCGTCGAGCCGGCCGGTGAGTTCGGCGAGGCGGGTGCTGTGCTCGGAGAGTGCGGCGAGGACGAGTTCGTCCTTGGTCTTGAAGTAGTAGTAGACGTTCCCGACGGGGACCTCGGCGGCCTCGGCGATGTCGGCGAGGGTGGTTCGTTCGACACCCTGCTCGTGCAGGACGCGGGCGGCCGCGGCGGTCAGTCGGCGGCGCTTGTCGGCGGCCCGGGCGGCGCGCGGCTTCACTGAGTCAGTCACCTCACAAACTATAGACAGCCCCGGGGGCGGCCGTGCTACGTTGAGGCCATCCAAGTCAGCCAGCTGACTAACTAACTTCCCTGGGGGGAATCGCCATGATCGTTGTCACCGGAGCCACCGGAAACATCGGCCGCAGCCTGGTGCCGCTGCTCACCGACGCGGGCCGGGAGGTCGTCGCCGTCTCCCGCCGCCCGCAGCTCGACGGGCTGCCCGCAGGCGCCCGGCACGCGCAGGCCGACCTGGGGGAGGCGGCCGGCCTGCGCTCCGTCCTCGACGGCGCCGACGCGCTCTTCCTGCTGCTCGGCGGCGAGCTCAACGGCCGCGGCGAGGAGCCCGGCGTCCTGCTGGACGCGGTGGCCGACGCCGGGGTGAAGCGGGTGGTCCTGGTCTCGTCCCAGGTGAGCGCCACCCGCCCGGACGCCCGCTCGCACGACCGGCTGCGCGCCTTCGAGGCCGCCGTGCGCGCCTCCGGGATCGCGCACACCGTGCTGCGCCCGGGCGGCTTCGCCTCCAACGCCTTCGCCTGGGCGGAGTCCGTCCGCGCACAGCGGACCGTGTTCGCGCCGTTCGCCGACGTCGCGCTGCCCGTCGTCGACCCGGCCGACCTCGCCGAGGTCGCCGCCGCCGCGCTGCTGGGCGACGGGCACGCGGGGCTGACGTACGAGCTGACCGGGCCGGAGGCGATCAGCCCGCGGCGCCAGGCGGCGGTGATCGCGCAGGCGCTGGGGGAGGAGGTGCAGCTCGCCGAGCTCACCCGCGAGCAGGCGCACGCCCACCTGGCGCAGTTCATGCCGGAGGAGGTCATCGGCGGCACGCTCGACGTGCTCGGCGCCCCGCTGCCGCGCGAGCAGGCGGTGTCGGGGGACGTGGAGCGCGTCCTCGGTCGGCCGGCCCGGCCGTTCGCCGCGTGGGTCGCCCGGAACCTGCCCGCCTTCCGGTAGTCACCACGTAGTAGACACTGTCTACCGATGTTTGGTAGACAGTGTCTATGGATGATCAGAGCTTCCTCGCGGCGGGGGCCGCGACCGCACGGCCGCGGACCCCGCCGCCGGCCTGCGCGGGCGGCACCGAGGACGCCGCCGGGGCCACCGACCACTTCGACACCTCGGAGATGATGCGTCAGGTCTTCCTGCGCGCCCTGTCCGTACCGTCCCCGGAAACCCGCCGCCGCATGCGCCGGTCCGCCGAACCGAGGAGTTCCTGATGCAGATCGCGATCCTGCTCTACGACGACTTCACCGCCCTGGACGCCGTCGGGCCGTACGAGATCCTGGGCCGGGTGCCCGGGGTCGAGGTGGTCTTCACCGCGGCGAAGCCCGGGCCGGTCCGCACCGATCTCAAGAGCCTCGCGCTCACCGCCGACCTGCCGCTGTCCGAGGTGACCTCGCCGGACGTCCTGCTGGTGCCGGGCGGGCCCGGCACCGCCGCCCTGCTCGCGGACCGGGAGGTGCTCGACTGGGTGCGCACGGCGTCCGCCGCGACCACCTGGACCACCTCGGTCTGCTCCGGCTCCCTGCTGCTGGCCGCGGCCGGACTGCTCACCGGGCGGCGCGCCACCTCGCACTGGGTCGTCCTGGAGCACCTCGCCGCCCTGGGCGCCGTCCCCACCACCGAACGCGTCGTCTTCGACGGCAAGTACGCCACCGCGGCCGGGGTCTCGGCCGGCATCGACCTGGCGCTCGACCTGGCCGGCCGGATCGCCGGGCCCGGGATCGCCGAGGCCGTCCAGCTCGTCGTCGAGTACGACCCGCAGCCGCCCTACGACATGGGCTCGACCGCCAAGGCCCCGGCGGAACTGGTCGCCGCCCTGCGGGCCGACGACCTCGTCGTGCGGCCGGGCACCGGACGGCTGTCGGGCGGCGGAGCGCGGTCGGGCGGCTGAGCCGCGCGGCCGGATGTGCCCGGAAAAGGCCGGTGGGCCGGGAGT
>NZ_JBSGXP010000086.1:0-35563 GCF_053610105.1 Kitasatospora sp. NPDC054939
GGCCCGTTGCGGCCGGACGCCCCGCCGGCCCGGCCGTACCCCGAACCACTGCCGCACCGACCCGAGGAGCACCACCCCTGTGATCACCCGCGCGCAGGCGATCGACGCCGCCCACCGCTGGATCAACGGCGAGTGGGCCGCCGGGACGAGGCGGGTGCACTCCCACGAGTTCGACCTCGGCTGGGTGGTGTGGGCCGAGCCGTCCCCGGTCGGGGTCGACCCGCTGACCGGGGAGCGGCGGGCCCCCGAGGAGATCGGCGCGGCCTGCGGCGTGGTCGACCGCGAGACCGGAGGGCTGACAGTCTGGCCGTCCGTCCCGGTCGACGAGGTCGTCGGCCTGTACCGGGACAGCCTCGGCGCGGGCCGCTGGGACCCGCGGCTGCCGCCCGCCACCGGCCGCGGCACCCGGGCCGAGCTCACCTACCGGGACGCCTTCGGCGCGCCCCGGACCCTGGCGCTGCACTCCGCCCCCGGCCTTCCGCACCCCGCGCTGCGCGCCTGGCGGCAGCTGCAGCAGGACGGCGTCCGGCCCGAGGACGTGCTGACCGTCCACACCGACCTGCGGCTGTCCGCCCTGCCCGGCGGCTACTGGGCGCACGCGCTGGCCGCCGAACTGCCCGGCGCCCAGGTCTTCGGCGAGCTGCCGTACGGGCCGTGGTTCCACCACCGGGCGGCGGCCGTCCGGGCCCTGCCGCCCGGCCCGGAGGGCGCCCCCGTCCCCAACCGGGTGCCGTTCCCGCGGTCCGTGCCGGCGGGGCCCGCCGTGGCGGACCCGGCGGTGGCGGCCCGGCTGGACGCGCAGTTCGGCCCGCAGGGGGTCCGCCGCTTCGGCCCGGACGAACTCTCCGGCGCCGACCTGCCGGACGCCATCGCCCGCACCCTGCTGACCGTCGGGGTGCCGGTCGTCGTCCCGGACTTCTTCGCGCTGTACGACCCCCGGCCCGACGCCGTCGTGGACGGCTCCCGGCCGGACCCGCTGCTGCCCCCCGTCGCCGAGCACCTGGCCCGGCTGGGCCGCGGCACCCGGGCCGCCGAGCGGGAGCGCCGCGCGCTGGTCCCGCAGCTGCTGCTCGGCACCGACGGCTGGGCGCTGATCACCGTGGACACCGCGCAGGGCGCCGTCCGCGCGGTCGAACCCGACTACGCCACCGCCCGGCACTGCAACGCCGACCCGACCGCCTTCGTCCGCTGCCTGGCCGTGTTCGCCGACCGCAGGCCCGCACTGGCCGGACAGCCGCCGCACGCCGCGGGGGCGCTCCTCGCCGAGCTGCAGCGGGAGTTGGCGGCGATCGACGGGACGGTCTTCGACGACCCGGAGAACTGGTGGGCCGTCATCGTCGAGCAGCTCTGGGACGGACTGCTCTGACCGCCGCCCCGGCCGCCCGGGCGCCCGCAGCCGGGTGACCCGCGGCGCGGCGCGGCCCGGGGCGGCCGGCGGGCGGGCGCAGGCTGGGAAGGAACCCGGGGGAGCCCCACCGACGAGCCGGAGGCCGCGCCGTGACCGCTTCGCCCTGCACCGCCGCCCTCACCGCCGTCGCCGTCCTGGCGGCCGGCTGCGCAGCCGCCCCGCGGGCCCGCGCCGAGCCCCCCGCCCGCGCCGAGCGGGCGGCCGCCGCTGCGCCCGGCTGCGACCGGCCGGTGGTGATCGGCCACCGCGGTGCGCCCCGGCAGGCGCCCGAGAACACCCTCGCCTCCTTCGAGGCGGCCCTGCGCGAGGGTGCGGACTGGCTGGAGACCGACGTCCGGACCACCCGGGACGGCGTCCCGGTGCTGATGCACGACGACACCGTCGACCGCACCACCGACGGCACCGGCGCCGTCGCCGAGCTGACGGCCGGACGGATCGCCGAACTGCGGGCGGACACCGGCCCCGGCGGGCCCGAACCGGTGCCCACCCTGGAGCAGTTGCTGACCCGGCTGGCGGACCGCCGGGTCCGGCTGCTGATGGAGATCAAGTGGCAGCGCGACGAGGACGTCGACCGGATCGCCCGCCTCGCCGTCCGCTCCGGGGCGGACGTCGTGCTGTACTCCTTCTCCGCCGACCACCTGCGCCGGGCCCACGCCGCCGCCCCCGGCCTGCCGGTGGTCCTGCTCCAGAGCGGGAGCATCGCCGACCCCCCGGACGGGCTGCCGCTGGCGGGCATCGCCCTGGAACGGGGCCTGGCCACCGCCGAGCGGATCGCCGCCGAGCACGCCCTCGGCCGTGCGGTGCACGTCTGGACCCTGGACGACGCGGACGGCTGGCGGGCTGCCGCCGACCACGGCGCCGACGGGATCGTCACCGATACCCCGGGCCCGGCCCGCCGCTGGGCCGACGCCCGGTGCGCCGTTGCGGAGGCGGCCCGCGGAGCCCGCTGACGCGTCCGCGGCGGCCGGCCGCGAGCACGCCGCAACCGCCCCTCGCGGCCGGGTCGATCGCGTAACTTGGGGAGCTATGCGACTCGGAGTGCTCGACGTAGGTTCCAACACGGTCCACTTCCTCGTGGTGGACGCCCACCCCGGGGCCGCCCCGCTGCCCGCGTACTCCCACAAGGCCGAGCTGCGGCTCGCCGAACTCCTCGACGAGCGGGGCGCCATAAGCGAGCCGGGCGTCGACAAGCTGGTCGGCATGGTCGCATCGTCGATCCGGGTCGCCGAGGACAAGGGCGTGGTCGACGTCCTGCCGTTCGCCACCTCGGCCGTCCGGGAGGCCGCCAACGGCGAGGAGGTGCTGCGGCGGGTCGCCGACGAGACCGGGGTCGAACTGCGGGTGCTGTCGGGTCAGGACGAGGCCCGGCTGACCTTCCTGGCCGTCCGCCGCTGGTTCGGCTGGTCCTCCGGGCGGCTGCTCAACCTCGACATCGGCGGCGGGTCGCTGGAGATCGCCTGCGGCCTGGACGAGCAGCCCGACGTGGCCTGTTCGCTGCCCCTCGGCGCGGGCCGGCTCACCGCGGGCTGGCTGCCCGGCGACGTCGCCGACCCGGACGACCTGCGCGAGCTCAGACGGCACATCCGGGCGGAGATCGCCGGCGTGGTCGGCGAGATCTCCCGGCTCGGCGCCCCCGACCACGCGGTGGCCACCTCGAAGACCTTCAAGCAGCTCGCCCGGATGACCGGCGCCGCCCCCGCCGACGCCGGCCCGTACGCGGACCGCCGGCTCACCCGCAGCGGCCTGTCCGCCTGGCTGCCCCGGCTGTCGGCGATGACCGTCGCCGAACGGGCCCGGATCCCCGGCGTCTCCGAGGGCCGGGCCAGGCAGCTGCTGGCCGGGGCGCTGGTCGCCGACGCCGCGATGGACCTGTTCGGGCTGAACGAGCTGGACGTCTGCCCCTGGGCGCTGCGCGAGGGCATCATCCTGCGCCGGCTGGACGCCCTGGACAGCCCCACCGACCGCCGCCGCCCGGCGCTGACCGGCTGAGCCGCGGCCCCGTTCCGGGCGCGGTCCGCTTACGCTGTCTCCCGTGGCGCAACCAGCGGACGAGGACGGTACGCAGGAGGGCCGCGCACCCGGGGACGGGCCGCCGCGGCCGGACGCACCGCGCCGCCGCGGTGCGAAGCGGACCGCCGCCGAGCCGGCCGCCGACACCCCCGCGGACCCCGGGAAGGCAGGCCCCGACCGGGCCGCCCCGAAGGAGCCCGCGCAGCCGCCGCCGAAGAAGTCCGCGCGCAAGCCGGCGAAGCGGACCGCCGCCCGGCCGTCCGCCACGGAGCAGCCCGCCCCGGAGGCCGCCGGGAAGCCCGCCACGGAGCAGTCCGCCGCGGAGGCCGCCAAGCAGGCCGCCGGGAAGCGCGCCGCCCCGCGGAAGGCCGCCGCCGGGAGCGCCAAGCGGGCGGTGAAGAAGGCCGTCGCCCGGGCGGTCGAGCGCACCGACCGCAGGGCCGCCGAGCAGCCGGCGCCGACCGGCAAGGGAGCCGAGCGGGCCGCCGCGAAGGCCGTGGAGCAGGCCGTCGAGCGCAGCCCCGGGCGCCGGGAGACCCGCGCCGCGCGGGCCACCTCCGCCGCCAAGGCCGCCGTCCAGTCCGTGAAGTCCGTCAAGGCCGCCCGGCAGGCCGCCACCCGGCCGGCCCCGCTGCTGCGCACCACCGACCGGCTGGTGCTGCCCCCGCACCCGGCCCTGCACATCCCGGACACCAAGGTCGCGCTCTCCACCGCCTCGGTCTACCCGGCGCCCACCGCGGTCGCCTTCGAGCTGGCCGCCAAGCTCGGCTACGACGGCGTCGAGGTGATGGTCTGGAACGACCCGGTCAGCCAGGACGTGGACGCGCTGCGCCGGCTCTCCGACGCCCACCGGCTACCGATCCTCGCCGTCCACGCCCCCTGCCTGCTGATCACCCAGCGGGTCTGGACGACCGACCCGTGGACCAAGCTGGTGCGCGCCCGGGCCGCCGCCGAGAAGCTCGGCGCGAGCGCGGTCGTCGTCCATCCGCCGTTCCGCTGGCAGCGCCAGTACGCCCGGGAGTTCGTCGAGGGCATCGGCCGGATGGCGGGCGAGACCGACATCCGCTTCGCCGTCGAGAACATGTACCCGTGGCGCTACCGGGACCGCGAGATGCTCGCCTACGCCCCCGGCTGGGACGTCACCGAGGAGGAGTACCGGCACTTCACCATCGACCTCTCGCACGCCGCGACCTCCCGGATCGACGCGCTGGAGATGGTCGACCGGATGGGCGACCGGCTCGCCCACATCCACCTCGCCGACGGCAGCGGCTCGGGCAAGGACGAGCACCTCATCCCCGGCCGCGGCAAGCAGCCCTGCGCCGAGCTGCTGGAGCACCTCGCCCGGACCGGTTTCGACGGCCACGTCGTGCTGGAGGTCAACACCCGCCGCTCCGCCTCGCCCGCCGAACGCGAGGCCGATCTCGCCGAGGCCCTGGCCTTCACCAGGCTGCACCTGGCCACCCCCTCGCGCGTACGCTGAGCACACGAACCGGTCGAACCAGGAGGCGACATGACGGACAGTCGGGACTGCCGCGAGCTGGCCGAGGCGTTCGGTGCGGTCGCCGAGGAGTACGACCGGGCCCGCCCGGGCTACCCGGACGCGCTCTTCGACGCGCTGGAGCGCCTGGCCGGCCGCAGCCTCGAGGGCGCCCGGGTGCTGGACGTCGGCGCCGGGACCGGCATCGCCACCCGGCTGCTGGCCGCCCGCGGCGCGGACGTGGTCGCGGTCGAGCCCAACGACGGTATGGCCGCCCGCTTCCTGACCGCGAGCCCGGGGCTGGCGCTGGTCCGCGGCACCGGGGACGAGCTGCCCTTCCACGACCGGTCCGCGGACGTCGTGACCTACGCGCAGGCCTTCCACTGGACGCACCCCGAGCGGTCGATCCCCGAGGCGCTCCGGGTGCTGCGCCCGGGCGGCGCGCTGGCCACCTTCTGGAACGTCAAGGACCCGCAGGTCGGCTGGGTCCGGGCGATGGGGGAGCGGCTCGCCGCCGCGCTGCCGGACACCTACCACGGCTACGGCGGGGTCAACGAGATCGCGGGCCACCTCGCCCCGTACGGGCTGGAGGTCGGCACCGCCGTGCTGCGCTGGGAGCGCCGGATCCCGGTCGACCACGTGATCACCGACCTCACCTCGCGCTCCTACGTCGCCGCCGTCGACCCGGTGCGGCGCGGCGAACTGCTGGCGGTGGAGCGGGAGGCGCTGCTCGCCGAGTTTCCCGACGGCACGGTCGTCGAGCCGTACGTCCTCGACCTGACGGTGGCGCTGGCACCGCGCCGGGGCTGACCGCATCGCGGACGTGCGGGCCGCCGGCCCGGTGGCGGGCGTAGGCTCGACAGACACAGCGGCGCCGCACCCTCCCACCTGAGCGGGGCCGCCAGTCAGCCTCCGAAGGAGTGGAGCACAGTGCCAGAGCTGAGGTCCCGTACGGTCACCCACGGTCGCAACATGGCAGGCGCCCGGGCGCTTCTCCGGGCGGCCGGCGTAGCCCGCGAGGACTTCGGCAAGCCGATCATCGCGGTGGCGAACTCCTTCACCGAGTTCGTCCCGGGCCACACCCACCTGCAGCCGGTCGGCCGGATCGTCTCCGAGGCGATCAAGCAGGCGGGCGGCATCCCGCGCGAGTTCAACACCATCGCGGTCGACGACGGCATCGCCATGGGCCACAGCGGCATGCTCTACTCGCTGCCCTCCCGCGACCTGATCGCCGACTCGGTCGAGTACATGGTCAACGCGCACTGTGCCGACGCGCTGATCTGCATCTCGAACTGCGACAAGATCACCCCGGGCATGCTGATGGCCGCGCTGCGGCTGAACATCCCGACCGTCTTCGTCTCCGGCGGCCCGATGGAGGCCGGCAAGGCCACCCTGGTCGACGGCACCGTCCGCAAGCTCGACCTGGTCGACGCGATCTCCCAGGCGGTCAACGAGAACGTCTCCGACGAGGACATCGCGATCATCGAGGAGAACGCCTGCCCGACCTGCGGCTCCTGCTCGGGCATGTTCACCGCCAACTCGATGAACTGCCTCACCGAGGCCATCGGCCTCTCGCTGCCCGGCAACGGCTCGGTGCTCGCCACCCACACCGCCCGCCGCGCGCTGTACGAGAAGGCCGGCCGCACGGTCGTCGAGATCACCGACCGCCACTACCGGCAGGACGACTACTCGCTCCTGCCGCGTGCCATCGCCTCCCGCGCCGCGTTCGAGAACGCCATGGCCCTCGACATCGCCATGGGCGGCTCCACCAACACGATCCTGCACCTGCTCGCCGCCGCCCAGGAGGCCGAGCTGGACTTCGACCTGCGGGACATCGACGCGATCTCCCGCAAGGTGCCCTGCCTGTCCAAGGTGGCGCCCAACGGCTCGTACTACATGGAGGACGTCCACCGGGCCGGCGGCATCCCCGCCATCCTGGGCGAGCTCTACCGCGGCGGACTGCTCAACGAGGCCGTGCACACCGTCCACTCCGACTCGCTGGAGGAGTGGCTGAAGACCTGGGACGTGCGCGGCGGCTCGCCGTCCGCCGAGGCCGTCGAGCTGTGGCACGCGGCGCCCGGCTGCGTCCGCTCGGCCGAGGCGTTCTCGCAGTCCGAGCGCTGGGAGTCGCTGGACACCGACGGCGCCAAGGGCTGCATCCGCAGCGTCGAGCACGCCTACTCCGTCGAGGGCGGCCTCGCCGTGCTGTACGGCAACCTCGCCGACGACGGCTGCATCGTGAAGACCGCGGGCGTCGACGAGTCCATCTGGACCTTCAGCGGCCCGGCCGTCGTCGTCGAGTCGCAGGAGGACGCGGTCGAGGCGATCCTCGCCAAGCGGAT
The DNA here is from genome assembly GCF_053610105.1 of Kitasatospora sp. NPDC054939. Taxonomy (NCBI): domain Bacteria; kingdom Bacillati; phylum Actinomycetota; class Actinomycetes; order Kitasatosporales; family Streptomycetaceae; genus Kitasatospora; species Kitasatospora sp. NPDC054939. The sequence goes on from NZ_JBSGXP010000086.1 coordinate 7,238, forward strand.
CAAGGAGGGCGACGTGGTCGTCATCCGCTACGAGGGCCCCAAGGGCGGCCCGGGCATGCAGGAGATGCTCTACCCGACCTCCTTCCTCAAGGGCCGCGGCCTCGGCAAGGCCTGCGCGCTGGTCACCGACGGGCGCTTCTCCGGCGGCACCTCCGGCCTGTCCATCGGCCACGCCTCCCCGGAGGCCGCCTCCGGCGGCACCATCGCGCTGGTGGAGGACGGCGACACCATCGCCATCGACATCCCCGGCCGGACGATCTCCCTGGAGGTCCCCGACGAGGTGCTGGCCGAGCGCCGGCGCGCCCTGGAGGCCGCGGGCGGCTACCGGCCGAAGGACCGCGACCGCCAGGTCAGCCAGGCCCTGCGCGCCTACGCCGCGATGGCCACCTCCGCCGACAAGGGCGCCGTCCGGGACGTCAGCAAGCTCGGCTGACCCCGCCACCGCCCGTGAGGAGCCGTCCCGCCTGCCGGGACGGCTCCTCCGCGCTCTCCGGGCGCCGGGTGATAATCGGCCGTGTGACCGAGGACCCCACCCCCGCCCCCAAGCCCGCCGGCGCCCCCGAGCCGGAGCCGATCCGCTGGTTCGGCACCAGCTGGGTCGAGCGCGGCACCGACTACCGGCTGCGCCGGGCCGCCGTACCGCTCGGCGCGCTGCTGGCCACCGCCGCCGGGGCGCTGGTGCTGCGCTTCGCCGTCGGCGGCGTCCAGCTCTCCGACGCGGGCGGCTTCGTCGGCGGCCTGCTGATCGCGGCGATCGCGGTCTGCTCCTGCCTGGCCGGCCTGCGCACCTGGAAGCTGCTGACCGAGGGCCGCGACCGGCTGACCGGCTGGATGGCCGAGGACAAGTCGCTCGGCGCGGTCTGGTTCATCGGCGGGGTCGGCGCGCTCTTCGCGTACTTCCTGCGCAGCCTGGTCGAGGCGCCGGGCGAGGCCGTCAAGCGCGCCGGTTACGAGCAGGCCCTCGCGCAGTACGAGCGGCGCCGGACCAACCGCAGCGGTCGGCCCGGCACCGGACGCAAGCGCTGACGCCGGTCAGCTGCGGCTGACCGTCCCGCACTCGCCGCCGACCTGCAGTTCCTTGCTGCGGTCGTACGGGTCCTCGGTCGGGCCGCTCGGCGAGGGCCGGCGGATCGGCCCGTCGGGCACGTCGAACTGGGCGAAGCGCGGGTGGTAGTAGCCGTCGTACAGGCCGCACGCGGTGTTGCCGGCCTCGGACACCGAGGCGTGGCGCACCGGCCGCTTCGGGTCGACCTGGAACTTCCCGGGGTTGTGGAAGCGGAAGGTGTCCACCCGCCGGACGATCGTCCGGGCGGTCCAGGTGTCCCCGGGCACGTCCGCGACCGGTACCACCAGGCCCACCGGCTTCACGGCGCCGTCGCCCGGGGCCGGCGCGGCGGGCGTCCCGGAGGGCTGCGGCCGGCCGGTCGGCGCGGGCGAGGCGGCCCGGGCGGCGGCCTCGGGGCCGGGGCGCAGCGCGTACACGTAGGTGAAGTCGGTGTGCACCAGGACGCCGCGCTCGCCGTCGCCCTCGAACCGCAGGAAGCCCTGGACCTTGACGGTGTCGGTCGCCGGGATCGCCTCGCGGGGGTCGAAGCGGCTGACCCACAGGGTGGGGTCGGACTGCTGCGAGGGCTTGTCGAAGGTGGCCAGGGCGGAGTCCCGGTCCTCGCGGTCGAGCATGGCCAGGGCGGCGTCCGGCCGTGCGCCGGCGATCACCTTCGGGTCCAGGTGGGCCGCCGTCAGGTAGTCCTTGACCAGCCGGAGCTGGGCGGCGACCTGCTCGGCGGTGAAGACCCCCTCGGCCCGCGCCGGCGGCAGGACGAACGCCTCGGCGCCGTTCGGCCAGCCCTCGGCGGGGGAGCCGGCCCAGGGGCGGGCCACGGTCGACTGCTCGGGGTCGACCGGCGGCGGCGCGGTGGTCGGCCGGGCGGTCTCCGGCGCCACGGTGGGCACCGGCTGCCGTGCCGTGCCGGAGCCGCTGTCGCGGCCGGTCCACTCGCGCAGCCCGTCCACGTTCAGGAACGCCAGCAGCAGGGCGATGGCGAGCGCGACGAACAGCGGGGTGCGCCACTCGACCCGGCGGCGGGCCACCGGGTTGCCCCAGGGGTCGACGGGGCGCGGCTTGTGGGCGAATCGTTTCTTCTTCGGTCCGTCGTTGACCGAGCGTCGCCCGCCCGGGTCGACCGGCGGGGTGTGCTTCCAACGGGCGGCGAGCATCCGGGTGCGGCCGGACTGCTCCCGCACCTCGGCCCCGCGGACGAAGTCCTCGTCCAGGACGAGGCCCTCGAACGGGTCCTTCCCGTCGGGCTCCGGCCCCTCGGCGGGACGCGGGTGCGGATCTTCGGCAGTGGGCATCCCGCCAGTATGACGACAGGGTGTGACGACGGGCCGATCGGGGGCGCACCGTCCGGTGAACGGTGGTGCGCCCCCGATCGGCCCGCCGTCCGACCGGGGCTGCCGGCGGGCGTCAGCCCTTGCCGCGTGCCTGCTTCACCGACCCGACCACCCCCGCCACCACCAGCAGCAGCCCGGCCGGGAGGAGGGACAGGAAGAACGCGCCGATCAGGCTCGCGTCCCCGAGGAACGCCTGCACCAGCGTGTTCAGCACCAGCAGCGCGCCCGCGGCGGGGGCCGCGGACTGCCACGGGTGCTCGGCCGCCCAGCGGCGCAGCCGCCGGTCGCCGGTGTCCGGGCGCAGCTGCCCGCCCACCGTGCCGACCAGGAAGAAGAACAACAGTGCCCAGCCGGCGGGGCCGGCCAGCATGCTCAGCGACCAGTCCCCGGTGATCAGTTCGATCCCCAGGGCCGTCGCCCCCACCACCGCACCGACTCCCGCGGCCGTCCGCCACGGTCCCACCGTCGCGGAGGCGACGGCGAGCTGCCGGTTCTCACGTCGGGACATGTCTCCGTGTGCCATACCTCCACGGTGCGCCCGGCGCGAGGGCTTAGCCATAGGGGACAACCCGGACTTTCCCCCGAGTGGCGGAGGAGATCGAGCACCTTCTTGAGCCAGCCGTCCGGGATCGGGTGGGCGAGAGCCGTCACGGCATCGTCCCCGCGCGCGTGGCCCGGAAGGCCGCTCCCGTTGCGAAGCTCCCGCATGCGGGCACCGAGAGCGACCCTTGCCTGTGGGTACTCGGTGCTCACATGGCGGCCGGTACCCGAGGGAGGAACTCGCCGTAGGGGGTCGCGTGGTGCCATGCGGCATCACGGACCTGGCAGGCGCGAAGCACCTCCAGCGGGTCGGTGATCAGTTCCATCCCGACGGTCCGTTCACCCTCGAAGTGGAATCGGGCGACGGTCCGCGAGTCGAACAGCCAGAAGTCCGAGAGCCCACCCAGACCGGCTGCCTCGGCGTCCGAGCGCCACATGCAGCGGATGTCCTCACCGGCTGCAACGTTCGTCCTGGCCCAGGCCAGCAGGTAGCGCTGCCCCTCGGTCGGCGGGTTGTCGACCAGGCGGACGCGCTCGAACCGCTTGCCGTTGCCGATCATTCGCCGCACGTTGTCGAACCACGGGTGCCCGATTTCTCCGGCGGTGTCGCCGGTGCGCAGAAACTCCGCGTAGGACGGCATCTGCTTGTCGGACAGGTAGCCGGTTCGCGTCTCCAACCGCCAAGCGGTGTGCTCGAATCCGTCGTTGATGAACTCGGTGATCTTCTGCTGAGGTACGAACTCCGGCACTCCGGCTGCCTCCTTGGGCGCGAACGTAAGGCAGTGCGGTGAAGAGGAGCGGTTCGGCCACGGCATCGAGTCCCGGTGCCGCCTCGCCCTGATGCACTACCGCCCACTCATCGACACTCCCGGCATCGAGATCCGCACCCATGGAACCACTCTGTGCAACAGCCTGTACCGGGCAGACGATCACCTACTCGTGAATGCCCACGTCTGGGGCGTGAACGCCTTCGGTGCTCCGATCTGGCATCTCCGCCGGACGGGGGGCGGGCGCGATGTTCGACACCTACGCTTCGAGCTTCGATGCGGTGTGGAGCGTGGCACAACCAGTCGAGGAGAGCTGAGACATGGCACGGACCGAGTACTACGACGACCCCAACGCGCCCAAGCCGAACAACCTGGTGGTCGCGGCTTCCGCCGTCGTCACCGATGAGGCCGGGCGCATCCTGCTCCAGCGACGCACTGACAACGGGCTGTATGCGCTGCCCGGTGGAGCGATCGATCTCGGCGAGTCCCTTCCGGACACTGCAGTGCGAGAGGTGCGCGAGGAGACCGGGTTCGACGTCGAGATCACGGGGCTGGTGGGCACGTACACCGACCCCCGGCACGTCATCGCCTATTCGGATGGTGAGGTTCGGCAACAGTTCAACGTGTGCTTCACGGCTCGGATCACGGGCGGCGAACTGCGAATCTCCGATGAGTCCACAGACCTTCAGTTCGTCGCGCCTGAGGACATCGGTGATCTACCGATGCACCACACACAGCGCCTCCGACTCCGACACTTTCTCGATGGCAGGACGACGCCGTACCTCGGCTGATGGGCGCCCCTGGGGTCACGTCGCGACCGGTCGAGTCGGCTGACGTCCAGGGCCGGGGGTTGGGCCTCGGTGGGGAATCCGCTCCGGGCGCACCGAGGACGGACAGGACGTCTTTCGCCCCCGCCGAGCGGTGGCTCGGCGGGGGCGGGGGGTGGGTCAGGGGGTGGTGAGGTGGTCGAATTCGCCGGCCTTGGCGCCGTGGAGGAAGGCGGCGAACTCCGCCGGGGTGGTGCGGACGATGACGTAGCCGTCGTCGGACTCGCGGAGTTCGATCAGCCCGTCGACGGTGCGCACCTCGACGCAGTCGGCGTTGGCGCCGGAGTAGCTGGACTTCTGCCACGTGGAGCTAGCCATGCTTGCCGCCCATGCCCTTCTTGATCGACCGGATGAATTCACGAGATTCCTCCTCGGAGAGAGCGTCTGATGCCGTCTTGGCGAGGATGGACCTGAACCGTTCGAGGAGTGCCGGGGAATCGAAGAAGTGGCAGCCGAGCACCATGTCTGATTGCACCGTGTCGAGTTCGGGGACCAGACCTTCGGCATACGTGAAGTTCTCGCTGGCACTGGGTAGGGCGCGCACGGTGAACGGAACGATTCGAACGGAGAGCCCCGGCAGCTCGGAGTCCCGGATGAGACTTTCAAGTTGCTCGATCTGCACTGCGGCGCCGCTGAACTGCATGCGCAGTGCCGCTTCGTGGATGAAGACGGTGTACCGCGTCCGACCGGAGCGGACTACATTCTGTCGCTTCATGCGGAAGGTCGTCCTGGCTTCGATGGCATGAGGCGGCAGGGGCGGTAGAGCACCGGAGAAGATCGCGGAGGCGTAGGCCTCGGTCTGTAGCAATCCAGGGATGAAGGTGATCGTGTAGGTCGTCAGCCGGTGCGCGTCGTCCTCCAGCTCGGCGACTTCGAGGAAGTCCGTGGAGAGGGCTCCGCGGTAGTCCTCCCACCAGCCGGCCTTCGCTCGCTCCCCGACGATGCCGGCGAGGGCGTCGATCAGGGGCTCGTTGGCGCAGAGGCAGGTTGCGGCGATTGCGCGAAGGCGCTCCACGCTGATGCCGGCCTTCCCGTTCTCCATGTTGGTCACCTGGGCCGGTGCCACCCCGAGCGCGCGGGCGAGTTGGCTGCCGCCGAAGCCCGCTTGCTCCCGCATTCTCCGCAGCTCGGCGCCGATGCGGCGCTGACGCAGCGTCGGGTTCGGGCGGTTGGCCATGGCGTCCCCTCTCTGCCGGCTGAGGCCAGTGTGCCGCGCGGGTCGCGCAAGGGTCCATTCGGGGCGGCGTCCCCCTGGAGGGGGAACTCTTCCGCAGTGGGCTCAAATTTGAGACCCGGTGCGCTATGGTCTTCATCACAGCGATCAGACGGATCGTCAGTAATGCCTGTTTCCACGGCAGTAGGCGCCTGCTGCCCTCCCGCACCGCAGAGCAGCCAGCGCGGTACGCACCAGTCCCGTCCTGGCCTGGCTCACGGCGACGTATCCGCCGGTCGCTCGTCTCCTCACCACACCCCACCTCGCACGGAGGTTCCCCATGTGCACCTTCAGCACGCCCGCGCCCTCGCGTTCCGCCCCGCCGCCCGACTGGTCGGCGGCCCGGGAGGAGCTGCGGACCGTCATGACCCTCACCGGCTGGCCCGACGACCTCATCCGCGACGCCGAACTCGCCCTCTGCGAGCTGTTCGTCAACGCCTGGCGCCACGGCCACAGCGCCGCGCCCCTCGTCGTGGTCACCCTGCTCGCCGACCACACCCTGCGGGTCTGCGTGGCCGACGACAGCCCGGACCTGCCCGAGCCCCGCCGTTCCGCCGACCCGTACGAGCTCTCCGGCCGCGGGCTGCACCTGGTCCGCTCCCTCACCGACCGCTTCGGCGCGGACCCGCGCGAGCGGGGCAAGGGCAAGCGGGTCTGGTTCGAGCTGGACGCCGCCGCGTGAGCGCCGTCCGCCGCGACCCGATCGCCCCGGACGACCCCCGGATGCGCGACTACACCGACGCCCAGGTCACCGCCCTGCTGCTCGAACTCCACGAGCGCGGCCGTGCGTTCGGCCTCCGGTGGGGCTCCGCCACCACCGTCAACGGCGCCGTCGACGGCCGTATCCTCGTCGACTTCGGCAACGCCCCGATCGCGACCCTCCTCAACCTCCTCCACCTGCTCCGCGACACCGAACGGGGGCAGACATGGGAGTCGTGATCCCCCTCGCCACGGCGGGTGCGGACCACGCCGAGCGCACGACCGTCGCCTACCTCGCGGTCGAGACCGTCCCCGACGCCGCCGTCCAGCTGCGCGTGGCCGTCGACCTCGCCGTCCACGCCGGGCCCGGCGGGCAGCTCGCCCTGCCGCTCACCCGCGACCAGGCCGAGGAACTGCTGCACGCCCTCGCCGCCCACCTCGGGCACCGCACCCTGCGGGTGGGCCGATGAGGTCCGGTACGGCGAGCTTCCTGGTCGGCGCCGCCCTGATCGCCCTGCTGGCCCTCGCCCTCCTCACCGTCGCCCTCGGGGTCCTCGCCACCCTCCGCATGCCCCGCCCGGACGACCCGCAGGCTGCCGCGCCGCCGCCCATCACCCGCCACGGCCGCTGGGAGCTGCGGCAGCTCCCGGACGGGACGAGTGAGTACGCCTGGATCGCCCGCCAGGCCCGCCGCTTCGGCTCCGAGACCACCCCCGGCCCCCGGCCCGACCAGCACCACCGAACCCCCGTCTGAGCGCCCGCCCGCACCCGACCCGCCCGGGCCCCGCCTGCCGGGGCCCGGCCCTTCCGCAGGGTGGACGCTCCCGCGAAGGCCCCGGGCGCGGTGCGAGGATGGCCGCAGTACCGGATGAAGGAGCGGCCATGAGCAGCAGCGGAGCACACGGACAGAAGATCGCCTTCCTCGGCACCGGCAAGATCGGCGAGGCCCTGCTCTCCGGTCTGCTGCGGGCCGGCAAGGACCCGGCCGACGTGCTCGTCACCGCCCGCCGCCCGGAGCGCGCCGTCGAACTGGCGGCCAAGTACGGGGTCGCCGCGGTCGGCAACGCCGAGGCCGCCAAGCTCGCCGACACCCTGATCCTCGCCGTGAAGCCGCAGGACATGGGCACCCTGCTGGAGGAGCTGGCCCCGCACATCAGCGCGGACCGGCTGGTCATCTCGGCGGCGGCCGGCATCCCGACCTCCTGGTTCGAGGAGCGGCTGGCTGCGGGCACCCCGGTGGTCCGGGTGATGCCCAACACGCCGGTGCTGGTGGACGAGGGGATGAGCGTGATCTCCGGCGGCTCGCACGCCACCGAGGCGCACCTGGAGCGCGCGGAGGAGATCTTCAGCTCGGTCGGCAAGGCGCTGCGGCTGCCCGAAGCCCAGCAGGACGCGGCGACCGCGCTCTCCGGCTCCGGCCCGGCGTACTTCTACTTCCTGGTCGAGGCGATGACCGACGCCGGCATCCTGCTCGGCCTGCCCCGGCAGGTGGCGCACGACCTGATCGTGCAGTCGGCGATCGGCGCCTCGGTGATGCTGCGGGACTCCGGCGAGCACCCGGTGAAGCTGCGCGAGGCGGTCACCTCGCCGGCCGGCACGACCATCGCGGCCATTCGCGAGCTGGAGAACCACGGGGTGCGGGCGGCCCTGCTGGGCGCCCTGGAGGCGGCCCGCGACCGCTCCCGGGAGCTGGCCTCCGGCGGCAAGTAGGCAGGGGCATAGGCTCTGGGAATGTCCTATGACCTGGTGATCTTCGACAACGACGGCGTCCTGGTGGACAGCGAGCCGCTCTCCAACCGGCTGCTGGCCGAGTACCTGACCGAACTCGGGTACCCGACCACGATCGAGGACTCCTACCGGGACTTCATGGGCACCGCCGCCCACCGGATCCACGACGTGATCGCCGAGCGGTACGGCGCCACCCTGCCGGAGGGCTTCGACGAGCTGTTCCACGGCCGGGTGTTCGCCGCCTTCGAGGCCGAGCTCGCGCCCGTCCGGGGCGCCGGGCAGCTGCTGGCGGAGCTGGAGCGCCGCGGGCTGCCGTACTGCCTGGCGTCCTCGGCCCACCATGCGTGGATCCGCTCGGCGCTGGACGTCACCGGGCTGCGCGGCCGGTTCGCGGAGGAGCGGATCTTCAGCGCCCAGGACGTCGGCGTCGGCAAGCCCGCGCCCGACCTGTTTCTGCACACCGCGCGCACCCTCGGCGCCGATCCGGCCCGCTGCCTGGTGATCGAGGACAGCGTCAACGGGGTGCTGGCCGCCCGCGCGGCCGGCATGGACGTGCTCGGGTACACCGCGCTGACCGACCCGGCGCGGCTCACCGCGGCCGGGGCCACCGGTCTGGTCGCCGACCTCGCCGAGGTGTCCGGCCTGATCGACGCGGCCCTCGCGGCGGCTCGCTGACCGGACGCCCCGGACACCCCGGACACCCCGGACACCCCGGGCGCCCCGACCAGGGCGTACGCGCACCGGCCGGACGTCCTCGTGCGCGACCCCTCCCCAAAGCGCCCGACTGCGCCTACGCTCCTCGCCACCGCGCCGCCCCTACCGGCCGGTAGCGAGGAGCGAGGCCCATGAGCACCGCGATACCGGCCGGCCTGCGCCGGGGCAGGGCCGCGCTCGCCGCGGCCTTCCTGCTCCAGGGCGCCACCTTCGCCCTGCTGGTCACCTGCATCCCCGAGATCCAGCGCCGGTACGGCCTCGGCGACGCCCTGCTGCCGGTCTTCCTGGCGGCCGTACCGGTGCTGGCCGGGGCCGGGTCGGTGCTCGGCGAGCGGGTGGTCCGGCGGGTCGGCGCGCGGACCGTGCTGCGGCTGGTGCAGCCCGGCGTCTGCCTCACCCTGGCGGCCACCGGGCTCGGCGACGAGCTGTGGCAACTCGCCCTCGCCCTGGCGGCGTTCGGGCTGCTGGTCGGCGCGCTGGACGCCACGGCCAACATGCTCGGGGTGGGCCTGCAGGAGCGCTACGGCCGTTCGATCATGGTGGGCTTCCACGCCGCGTTCAGCCTCGGCGGCCTGGTCGGCGCCGGACTCGCTGCGCTCGGCTCCCGGTACGGGCTCGACCTGCCCGTGCTGTTCGGCGCCGCCGGGCCGGTGATCGCCGTCCTCGCGGTGGCGAGCGGCACCCGGCTGTCCGACCCCGCCGCGCCCGCCGCGCCCGCCGCGCCCGCCGCGCCCGCCGCGCCCGCGCCCGCCGCACCGGCCAAGCCCGCCGCGCCCGACGGGGCCGCCCCGCCCTGGCGTCCGCTGCTGCCGCTCTGCCTGGTGATGGCCTTCGCGTTCATCGCGGACGCCTCGGTCGCCAACTACAGCGCCGGCTACCTCACCGACGCCCTGCACAGCCCCGACGACCTCGCCAAGCTCGGCTACTTCGGCTACAGCCTCGCCATGCTGCTCGGCCGCACCGCCGGCGACCGCGCGATCCGCCGCCGCGGCGCCGTCCCGGTGGTCCGGGCCGGTGCCGCGCTCGGCGTCCTCGGCTTCGCCCTCGCCGCCGCCGCACCCGGCCCGTGGACCGCCGTCGCCGGATTCACCCTGCTCGGTCTCGGCGTCTGCGCCGTCGTCCCGCAGGTGTTCGCGGCCGGCGCGCGGCTCCTCCCGGACGCCCCGGACACCGCGGTCGCCCGGCTCAACCTGTTCAACTACGTGGGCTTCCTGGTGGGTTCGCCGCTGGTCGGGGCGCTCGCCGCGCTCGGCTCGTACCGCTGGGCGCTGCTCGCCCCCACCCTGCTGCTGCTCGCCGTGCTCCCGCTGGCCGGCCGACTCGATCCGGCGCCGGGCCGCCACGGCACCGGTCCCGGCCGGGACCCGTTGCCCGGCAGCCGCGGCGCCACCGAGTACGGTGGAGGCCATGCCCGAAGCCGAGCGTGAACACCCCTGCGGCCTGCACCTGTTCTGGGACGAAGCCGTGACCACCTACGACTTCGGGCCCGGCCATCCGATGGATCCGACCCGGCTGGCCCTCACCATGCGGCTGGTCGAGGCCCTCGGGCTCACCTCCGGACCGGGCGCCACCGTCCGCACCGCCCCGGCCGCCGGCGACTCGACCCTCGGCCTGGTGCACACCCGCGAGTACGTCGAGGCGGTCAAGCGGGCCGCCGCCAACCCCGGCGGACTCGACCCCCGGCACGGCCTCGGCACCGACGACAACTGGTCGTTCCCCACCGTCCACTCCGCCTCCGCGCTGATCGCCGGTCAGTCCGTGGCCGGCGCCGAGGCCGTCTGGCGCGGCGAGACCCTGCACGCCGTCAACTTCGCCGGCGGCCTGCACCACGCCATGCCCGACCGGGCGTCCGGCTTCTGCATCTACAACGACCCCGCCCTCGCCATCGCCCGGCTGCTGGAGCTCGGCGCCGAGCGCGTCGCCTACGTCGACGTCGACGTCCACCACGGCGACGGCGTCCAGGAGGCGTTCTGGAACGACCCCCGGGTCCTGACGATCTCGCTGCACGAGCACCCGGCCACGCTCTTCCCGCAGACCGGCTGGTCCACCGAGACCGGCGGCCCGGACGCCCCCGGCTCCGCCGCCAACCTCCCGCTGCCCGCCGGCACCGGCGACGCCGGCTGGCTGCGCGCCTTCCACGCCCTGGTGCCCGAACTCCTCACCGCCTTCCGGCCGCAGGTCCTGGTCACCCAGCACGGCGCGGACACCCACGTGGAGGACCCGCTCGCCCACCTCGCCGTCACCCTCGACGCCCAGCGGATGATCGCCGAGGAGCTGCACGGACTCGCCCACCGGACGGCCGACGGCCGCTGGCTGGCCCTCGGCGGGGGCGGCTACGCGGTGGTCGACGTCGTCCCGCGCAGCTGGTCCCACCTGGTCGCGGTCGCCGCAGGACGGCCCGTCGACCCGGCCGCCGAGACCCCCGAGGAGTGGCGCGCCGAGGTGTACCGGCTCACCCGCCGGCCCGCCCCGCTGCGGATGACCGACGGCGCCCGGCCCACCTGGCGGGACTTCGACGCGGGCTACGACCCTGCCGACCGCCTCGACCAGGCGATCCTGGCCGCCCGCCGCGCGGTCTTCCCGCACCACGGCCTGCTGGCCTGAAAGCGCCCGTTTGGGGACTTCCCGGGCGGGTCGTGCGCACGCCCACTGCTACAGACCGCCGAGTGACTACGTACTGCAACGGGGGGATGCCGCACCGTACGAGGTTTGCGCTTCCCCCTCTTCCCACTGGTACCACCCATAACTACTCTGGGGATACACGTGTGCCGGTGGAGTCACCGGAGGGGAAGCCGGTGCCTTGCACACGGGTTAAGGGTCGGGTGATGGTCATGAGTTCCGGCGAGCGCCCCCTGCAGGACGTCGTGTTCCTGACCGTCGCGGAGGTCGCGGCGGTCATGCGGGTGTCCAAGATGACGGTGTACCGCTTGGTGCACAGCGGAGAACTGCCGGCCATCCGGGTCGGACGGTCCTTCCGGGTCCCGCAGCAGGCGGTCCACGAGTACCTGAAGGAGTCCTACGTGCGGCTCGAAAGCGCGTAGGGCGGTGTCGGCGGCGGGCCCACAGCCGGTGGGTCCCGCCTCCGTTCGCCTCAGATTTGCCGCCAGTTTTCCGGCCACGGGGAGCACGATTACAGCCCTGGCCACTCGGACGGTAGGCTAGGCCCTCCGTCAGTCGTATGGACTCCGTCTCACACGGGCGAGAGTCTCAGTGAGCGAGGGTTGTTCCGTGGGCTCTGTCATCAAGAAGCGTCGCAAGCGTATGGCCAAGAAGAAGCACCGGAAGCTTCTCAAGCGCACGCGCGTTCAGCGTCGCAACAAGAAGTAAGCGCCCCCGGCCGCGCCCTGAGCGCGCCCAGCGCTTCCACCGCCCGCCCGGACCACTCGTGGTCCGGGCGGGCGGTGTCGTTTTCCGGCGCCCCCGCGCGGCGCGGTACGGTGCACCCAGGTCGTTCGGCCGGGAATGGGGTGCATCGCCGTGGGGATGGTCGTGCTCGTCACCGGAGTGGCCCGCCACCTGGGGGCCCGCTTCGCCGCCGAGCTGCGCCGCCGCCCCGGGGTGGACCTCGTGGTCGGCGTCGACGTCCTGCCGCCCGAGCGGACCGCGCCGGAGCCCGACGGGCCGGCCGCCGAGTACCGCTTCCACCGGATCGACCTGCGCCGCCCCGCCGTCGCCCGGCTGCTCGCCGAGTACCGGGTCGACACCGTGGTCCACCTCGCCGTCAGCGCCACCGGCCTGGGCTCCACCAACCGCTCGGCGGTCAAGGAAGCCAACGTCATCGGCACCATGCAACTGCTCGGCGCCTGCCAGAAGGCCCCCGGGGTGGCCCGGCTGGTGGTCAAGTCGACCACCGGCGTGTACGGCTCCGCGCCGCGCGACCCGGCGGTCTTCGGCGAGCGCACCCAGCCCAGGAACCTGCCCGGCGGCGGGTTCGCCAAGGACGCCACCGAGGTCGAGGGGTACGCCCGCGGTTTCGCCCGGCGCCGCTCCGACGTCGCGGTGACCGTGCTGCGGTTCGCCAACATCATCGGCCCGGGCGCCGACACCCCGCTCAGCGAGTACTTCGGGCTGCCGCTGCTGCCGACCGTCCTCGGCTACGACCCGCGGCTGCAGTTCGTCCACGAGGACGACGCCGTCGAGGTGCTCTGCCGCGCGGTGCTGCCCCCCGAGCCCGGCACCGTGAACACCGGCACCTTCAACGTGGCGGGCGAGGGCGTGCTGCTGCTCTCCCAGTGCGCCCGCCGGCTCGGCCGCCCGACCGTACCGCTGCTGCTGCCCGCGATCAGCTGGGTCGCCGGCCTGGTGCGCCAGACCCGGATCGTCGACTTCTCGCCGGAGCAGCTGCGGCTGTTGACGCACGGCCGCGTGGTGGACACCACCCTGCTGCGGGAGACCTTCGGCTACCGGCCGCGGTTCACCACCCCGGAGGCGTTCGCGGACTTCGCCGCCGCGCAGCGCCGCGGGCTGCTGCCGCCGGAGCGGCTGGCGGCCGTGGCGGACCGGCTCACCGGGCTGCTGGGGCCCGAATCGAGCGACCCGAACCGAACGAGGAGCTGAACCCGCGATGAGTGCCGCAGCCGAGAACGCGCCGGGCGGGGCGAAGGTCATCCCGATCGAGTCCGCACCCAGCTGGAACGAGCCCGCGGGACCGGCGCCCGACGGCGCCGCCGAGCGGATCGCCGACTCGGTCGCCCGGGCCGTCGGCGGCGCGCTCGCCGGCCGGCTGGGCCCGGCCGCGACCCGGGTGCTCGGCAAGGGCTGGGAGGGCCGGGCCGCGGAGGGCCTGTCGTTCCTGCGCCGCCGGCTCACCGGCGACTACGAGGTGGACGAGTTCGGCTTCGACCGGGAGCTCACCGAGGACGTGCTGCTGGCGCTGCTGCGCCCGCTCGCCGAGAAGTACTTCCGGATCGACGTGCGCGGGATCGAGCACATCCCGGCCGAGGGCGGGGCGCTGATCGTCGCCAACCACTCCGGCACCGTCCCGCTGGACGCGCTGATGACCCAGGTGGTGATCCACGACCACCACCCGAACCACCGCCACCTGCGGATGCTCGCCGCCGACCTGGTGTTCGTCCTGCCGGGCGTCAACGAGGTGGCCCGCAAGGCCGGGCACACCCTGGCCTGCGCCGAGGACGCCCAGGAACTGCTGGGGCGCGGCGAGGTGGTCGGGGTCTGGCCGGAGGGCTTCAAGGGCATCGGCAAGCCCTTCACGGAGCGCTACAAGCTGCAGCGGTTCGGCCGCGGCGGCTTCGTGGCCTCGGCGCTGCGGGCCGGCGTGCCGATCGTGCCCTGCTCGATCGTCGGGGCGGAGGAGACCTACCCGATGATCGGCAACCTCAAGACGCTCGCCCGGCTGCTGGGCCTGCCGTACGTGCCGATCACGCCGACCTTCCCGTGGCTGGGGCCGCTGGGGGCGGTGCCGCTGCCGACCAAGTGGACGATCCAGTTCGGCGAGCCGATCGCCACGGACGGGTACCCGCCGGAGGCCGCGGACGACCCGATGCTGGTCTTCGACCTCACGGACGAGGTGCGCGAGACCATCCAGCACACCCTCTACACCCTGCTGGTGCAGCGGCGCTCGGTGTTCTTCTGACCCCGGTTCCCCCGTCTCCGGTTCCCCCGTCTCTCCGACGAGGAGGGCGGGGCCGGTGGGTACCGGTCCCGCCCTCCTCGCCCCGCTAGCCCAGGATCCGCAGACCCGGCAGCAGGCCGGGGATCAGCGGCGGCAGGTCCACGCCCTGCTGGGCGTCGGCCGTGGCGCTGGGGGCGGCGGAGGGCCGCGGCGCGGGCGCCGGGGGCACCGCGTCCGCGCTGGGCGAGGGCCGGACGCCGGTCAGACCGTCGGTGAGGCCGTTGACCAGCCCGCCGACCGGGTCGGCCGGGGCGCTCGGCGCACTGCTGGGCGCGGCACCGGGCGTGCTCGCCCCGGCGCTCGGGGCCTGGCCGGAGGTGCCGGCCTTGCCGCTGCCGCCGGGCTCGGCCGCTCCCGCGCCGCCCTGGGCCGGACCGGACTTGGGCGCGGTGCCCGAGCCGCCCGGGGAGCCGGCGTTCCCACCGGACGCGGGGGCGTTCGCGCCGCCCGCCCCGCTGCCGGCCGGTGCACCGCCCTTGGCGGGCGGTGCGGCCAGGCGCAGGGGCGCGACGTCCTCGCTTATGTCGTCGAAGAGCTGGTCGACCAGGTGGACCTGCTCGGTGAGCTGCACCGGGAGCCGGCCCTGCAGCTCGGCCCAGCGGCCGTCCTCGTCCTGGGCGAAGCCGGCCAGCGCGCGCATCGGCTCCAGCGAGCCGTTGCTGCGGTAGACGGCGCGCAGCAGTTCGCGCCCCTTGATGGCGTCGGCGTGCATGTCGTCCAGCGCCCGCCGGACCTGGTCGACGGTGGACGGGCTCAGCGCACCGCCCGAACCCGACCGGCCGAGCAGGCTCTTGGCCTCGCCGAGCCGGGTTGAGGCGTTGTCGAGCAGCAGTTCGCCGCGCTCGCTGTCGGAGTCCGCGAGGTCCAGCCGCAGCCCTTCGAGGCCGCGCTTGAAACCGTAGAGCGTGTCCCCGGGGAGGGCGTTGCCGCTGGCGGCGGCGACACCGGCGAAGCTGCCGACGGCGAGGCCGGCGACCAGTCCGCCGACCGCGAAGCGGCGGCTCCATCGCCCGCGCGGCGCCGTCCGGATGGCCCGGTGCCGGCGCTGCCTGGGCACCGCGGCGCCCGGTCCGCCGGCGAAGGCCTGCTCGAACGCGGCCACCAGTCGGGCGCGTTGGACCGTGCGGACCTCGTGGTCCAGCTCCGGGCCCGGTAGTGCGCCGAGCGAGTCGGTCAGTCCGATCAGCTCGGCCATCGCGGCCGAACCGGCCCCGGTGGGCGCGGTGTTGGCGGCGCCGCGCTGCTCTGACTGGTGGGCCTCCAGCACCTCGGCGAAGGCCTTCGCCCGCCGGTGTTCCAGCACGTTGGCCGTCACGGGCCACACCTCCCTTCGTCGTAGTCGACACCCCGGCCTGCCGGACGGTTGCCTCGGCGGGCCAAAGCCACTCCATCGGGTGAGAGGTCGCAATTCGACTTGACCGTACGCCTGGTGGAGGCTTGCACGCTGGCCAACGAGCGGTGCGGGTGGTCGGTTACGCACGGCTGATCATCGGACCGACCGTTCACCCGGACGTGTCGGCCCGGCGCAGGCGGTGACGATCCGTCGGACCGCCGCCCCGGTATCTCCCCGTCCATCCCCCGGGTCACCGCGCGTCGGGCGGCAGCAGTCGCGCCAGCGTGCGCACCGCGCGGTACTGGAGGGTCTTGATGGCGCCCTCGTTCTTGCCCATGATGCGGGCCGTCTCGGCCACCGAGAGCCCCTGCAGGAAGCGGAGCGTCACGCACTCCTGCTGCTGCGGGTTGAGCCGCCGGACGGCGTCCAGCAGCGCGGCGTTGGAGAGCGACTCCAGCACCGAGTCCTCCGGGCTGCGCTCGCACTCGTTGGAGTCCAGCATCTCGCCGGTGGTGACCTCCAGCCGGAAGCGGCTGGACTTGAAGTGGTCGGCGACCAGGTTGCGGGCGATCGTCACCAGCCAGGCGCCGAAGTCCCGCCCCTGCCAGGTGAAGGTGCCGATCCGGCGCAGCGCCCGCAGGAAGGTCTCGCTGGTGAGGTCCTCGGCCGTGGCCCGGCTGCCGACCCGGTAGTAGATGTAGCGGTAGACGGTGTCCGCGTAGTGGTCGTAGAGGCTGCCGAAGGCCTCGCTCTCGCCGGCCTGGGCCCGCTCGACCAGCTCCATGATCGGGTTGTGCTCGGTCTCGTGGCCGGGGCCGGTCGCCGTCCGGGAGCGGTTGCGGCTGCCCGCGGCGGCCGTCCGGCCCCGGGTGCCGCTTCCGCTGCCGGTGGCGCTGCCGGCGCCCGCACTGGTGGCGGTCGAACGCAGCACCGTGCCCGGCCGGCCCGGGCCGGCCGCGGCGGCACCGAACACCCCGCTCGTCGCCGGACCGGACGCGGCGCCGGCGGGCACGAGCTGCGGGCCGGCGACGAGCTGGCTGCGGAGCAGGCTGCGCAACAGCTCCAGGCCGGTGGAGATCTGCCGGGCGGAGACCGGACGGCCGCGGAGGCCGGTGCGGGAGCGCAGGGGCGCGGACGACGGGCGGGAGGGAGCAGGCGCGTCGTTCCGGACGGGTGGGTACACGGGACTCCCAGAGGCAGAACTGTGGACGGATCACCTCCGCCTGCGCGGAGAGCACGCCCCCCGCCCCCCGGCCAGCAGGGACGCCTGGGTGGCGTGCATCCAGGAGAGAATAACGCTTTGTGCAATGACAGCTACACCGTGTGGTCGAAGTGGTCGTTTGAGATCCGCATGGAGCGCATATTCAGCTGATACTGACCGAAGATGTCATCGTTCATCCGGCTCAACGTGATCGTTCGGCAGCGCTGGGTGACCAATTCGGCGGTGTGGCGGACGGTTTCCCAGCCTTCGGCCCCGGCAACCCCCGACTTTCGAGAGCTGCCGAACGATCAGAACCGGTCACCGGCGGGCGGGCTCGAAACCGCGGACTGGACCACCGTGCCGCGGGCGGGAGTTCGCCCGTACGAGGGCCCTGGTCAGCGCCCTGGTTGACGTACCGTCACCCGGTCGAGTGCCCGCCGCGCCCGCCCCCGGACGCCCGCCCGGAGGCCGTTCAACCGGCGTGCCGGCGCCGCAGCGCGACCGTGGCCGCCGTCGCGCCCGCGACCACGCCGAGCCCTGCGGCGGCCGGGATGCCGATCCGGGCCGCCTTCCGCCCGGTCCGGAAGTCCCGCACCCGCCACCCCATCGCCCGCGCGTGTCGGCGCAGCGCCCCGTCCGGGTTCACCACGTACGGGTGGCCGACCAGCGAGAGCATCGGGATGTCGTTGGCGGAGTCGCTGTAGGCGGCGCAGCGGTCGAGGTCCAGCCGCTCCCGGCGGGCCAGGGCGCCCACCGCGGCGGCCTTCGCCGGGCCGTGCAGCAGGTCGCCGACCAGGCGGCCGGTGTAGTGGCCGTCCCGGGACTCGGCGACGGTGCCCAGCGCGCCGGTCATCCCGAGCCGGCGGGCGATGATCCGGGCCACCTCCAGCGGGGCGGCGGTCACCAGCCAGACCCGCTGCCCGGCGTCCAGGTGCATCTGCACCAGGGCCCGGGTGCCCGGCCAGATCTTCTCGGTGATGACGTCCTCGAAGATCTCCTCGCAGATCTCCTCCAGGTCGGCGGTGCGCTTCCCGGCGACCAGGCCCAGCGCGGTGTGCTGGGCGTCCGCCATGTGGTCCGGGTCCTCGGTGCCGGCCAGCCGGAACCACGCCTGCTGCCAGGCGAAGCGGCTGATGTCCCGGCGGGTGAGGAAGCCCCGGCGGTACAGGCCGACCCCGAGGTAGAAGATCGCGGCGCCGCGCAGGATGGTGTTGTCGCAGTCGAAGAAGGCGGCGGCGCGCGGGTCGTCCTGCTCCGGGACGTGGTTCTCGGCGGGCGCCTTCGGGGGCCGCCCGGGGCGCTCCTCGGCGGCCTCCGGCCCGGACGGCGGCGCGGCGGGTCCGGCGGCGGTGCGCAGCGCGGCCTCCGCCGCCTCGGCCGCGGCCTCGCCCGCCAGGGCGGTCCGCTCGGAGGTCGAGCGCCTTGTCTGGGTGAGCCTACGGAGCACGGCCATGCCACCGAGCATAGCCAGCCTGACCTGCGGCGCCTGTGACGGCGGCGTGTCGGACCGGGGGACGGTCCGTGGCCGCCGCGTTACCCCCCGGGCCGGTCCGGTACGGCATAAGGACGGCGCACAATGGCGGGGTGAGCCCTCTGCTGCGACGCGACAAGAACCCGAGCCCGAAGCCCTCCGAGCGGACCGTGACCCTGGTCGGCAAGCCGGGCTGCCACCTGTGCGACGACGCCCGGGAGGTGATCGTCCGGGTCGCCGGCGAGCTGGGCGCGGCCTTCGAGGAGCGGGACATCACCCAGGACGAGGAGCTGTACCGGCTCTACTGGGAGCAGATCCCGGTGACCCTGATCGACGGCCGCCAGCACGACTTCTGGAGGGTGGACGAGAACCGCCTGCGCAAGGCCCTCACCGCCTGACCCCGCACGGCACCCCCGCCGGACGGCGGGGGTCGGTCGCCGAATCGTTGCGAAGAATCCGCGTGCTCGGCTTGGAGCAGCCGCCGTCGCTCGGCTTACGATCGAACTCGTTTGCGCCCGTGGGGGGCTGAGCACGCGAGGAGTGCCGCCATGCTTCCCGGCCCCGCCGGCCCGGTTCCCGGGCTGCCCGCAGCCCCGGTCGGGGCCCGGGGGTTCGCCGTGGTGGACGTGGAGGCGACCGGTCGCAGCCCGTGGCGCCACCGGGTGGTGGAGATCGCGGTCGTGCTGCTGGACGAGCGGCTGCACCCGGAGGGCGAGTTCTGCACCCTGCTCGACCCGCTGGGCCCGGTCGGCCCGACCCATGTGCACCGGATCGAGCAGGGCGACGTCGAGGGCGCCCCGCGGTTCCGCGAGATCGCCCCCGAGCTGCTGGAGCTGCTGGCGGGCCGGGTGCTGGTGGGCCACCACGTGACCTGCGACCACGCCTTCCTGTGTCGCGAGTTCGCCCGGATCGGGGTGCCGATGCCGCCGGTCCCGCTGCTGTGCACGATGCGGCTGGCCCGGGCGCACCTGCCCGAGGCGGGCGGTTTCGGCCTGGCGGCCTGCGTGTCCGCGGCGGGCCTGGGCGGTTTCGCGGCGCACACGGCGCTGGGTGACGCCCGGGCGACCGCGGAGCTGTTGCGCCACTGCGCGGTGCGGGGCGGCTGGGCGGGGCCGGCGCCGCTGCCCGCGGACTGGTCGGAGCCGTTGCGGGCGGCGGCCGGGGTGCCGTGGCCGCAGCTGGCCCGGGCGCGGTCGCGACAGCCGGGGGTGCCGGTGCAACTGGTGCGCCGGGAGCTGCCGTACGGGCGGCCGACGGCTGCTGTGCAGGCCCCGGCGGCCGTGCTGAGGGGGAGCGGTGCTATGGGGTCCAGGGCGTGATGCGCATCACTGTGCACGGACAAATCGGACACCATCTTTGTGCACACGTTCACAAACGCATAGCCTGGCTGCCTAAGCCCAGCTTCACCCACAGGAGCACCGTGGCAATCGGCCGATCACCACAGAGCAGTTCGCAGACGCCCGAGCAGGGCGCCGCGCGCCGACCCTCGCGTGCCCGGGGCATCCCGGAGGCGACCGTCGCCCGCCTTCCCCTCTATCTGCGGGCGCTCACCGCGCTCTCCGAGCGTTCGGTGCCCACCGTCTCCTCCGAGGAGCTTGCCGCCGCCGCCGGGGTGAACTCCGCCAAGCTGCGCAAGGACTTCTCCTACCTCGGCTCGTACGGCACCCGCGGTGTCGGCTACGACGTCGAGTACCTCGTCTACCAGATCTCCCGCGAGCTCGGCCTCACCCAGGACTGGCCGGTCGTCATCGTCGGCATCGGGAACCTCGGCCACGCACTCGCCAACTACGGCGGGTTCGCCTCCCGCGGCTTCCGGGTGGCCGCCCTGCTGGACGCGGACCCGGCGGTGGTCGGCAGCAGCGCGGCCGGGCTGCCGGTGCGGCACATGGACGAGCTGGAGGAGATCGTGGAGAACCAGCACGTCTCCATCGGTGTCATCACCACCCCGCCCGGTGCCGCCCAGCAGGTCTGCGACCGGCTGGTCGAGGCCGGCGTCACCAGCATCCTCAACTTCGCCCCGACCGTGCTGACCGTCCCGGACGGCGTGGACGTGCGCAAGGTCGACCTCTCCATAGAGCTGCAGATCCTGGCGTTCCACGAGCAGCGGAAGGCCGGCGAGGAGCCGGCCCCCAGCGAGTCCGTGCTGGACCGCGCCCCCGGTCCGGTCCGGGCGGCGGCGGCCAAGCTGCGCCGGGCGACCGGCGGCAAGGGCCGGACGGCAGCCGACCAGGCGAAGGCCGAGTCCGAGGCGGCGAAGGGCAACCCCGCCGCCAAGGGCCCCGAGGGCGACCTCTCCGCGGTGATGCCGGCGTGAGCACCGAGAACTGTGGCACCAGGGGGCGGGCATGAGCCTTCTCGTCGTCGGACTGAGCCATCGCACCGCGCCGGTCGGGGTGCTGGAGCGCGCCGCGCTGACCGGTGACGTCCCGACCCGCCTGCTGCACGACGCCGCGGCCGCCCCGAGCGTGGCCGAGGCCGCGCTGCTGAACACCTGCAACCGGATCGAGCTGTACGCGGACGTGGACAAGTTCCACGCCGGCGTCGCCGAGCTGTCGCTGCTGCTCGCCCACCACAGCGGGGTGGACCTGGAGGAGCTGACCTCGCACCTCTACGTCCACTACGAGGACCGCGCCGTCCACCACCTGTTCTCGGTGGCGTGCGGGCTGGACTCGATGGTGGTCGGCGAGGGCCAGATCCTCGGCCAGCTGCGCGACGGCCTGGCCAAGGCGCAGGAGGAGCACACCGCCGGGCGCGGCCTGAACGAGCTGTTCCAGCAGGCGCTGCGGGTCGGCAAGCGGGCGCACAGCGAGACCGGCATCGACAAGGCCGGGCAGTCGCTGGTGACCTTCGGCCTGGAGCAGATCGCGCTGGGTGCGGGCGAGATCGCCGGCAAGCGTGCCCTGGTGGTCGGCGCCGGATCGATGAGCTCGCTGGCCGCCGCCACCCTGGTCCGCTCCGGGGTGACCGACCTGCTGATCGCCAACCGCACGCCGGAGCGCGCCGAGCGCCTGGTGGAGATCCTCGGCCCGGGCGCGGCCCGTACCGTCGAGCTGGCCAAGGTGCCGCAGGCGCTGGCCGACGTCGACCTGGTGATCTCCTGCACCGGCGCGGCCGGCGCGGTGATCCGGGCCGAGGACGTCGCCGCCGCGGTGGCCGCCCGCGCGGGCGCCGAGCCGCTGGCCTTCCTCGACCTGGCCATGCCGCGGGACGTCGACCACGCCGTGCACGAGCTCCCGGGCGCGCTGCTGGTCGACCTGGAGAGCCTGTCGCACGCCCACGCCGCCACGCCCGGCGCGGGGGACGTGGACGCCGTCACCACCATCGTGGCCGACGAGGTCGCCGCGTTCGGGGCCGCCCAGCGGGCCGCCCGGATCGCCCCGACCGTCGTCGCGCTGCGCGCGATGGCCTCGGACGTCGTCGCCGCCGAACTGGGCCGGCTGGACTCCCGGCTGCCCGACCTGGACGAGCGCTCCCGCGCGGAGATCACGCAGACCGTCCGCCGGGTCGTCGACAAGCTGCTGCACGCGCCGACCGTGCGCGTGAAGCAGCTGGCCGCCGAGCCGGGCGGCGCCTCCTACGCGGACGCGCTGCGCGAGTTGTTCGACCTCGACCCGGCTGCCGTGCACGCCGTGTCGGGCACCCCCGTCGGGGGCCGGCCCCAGCCCGCGGGCGGGGGCGCCAGATGAACCGTCAGCCATCCCACGAGTACCACCGGGACGATCACCTCATGAATGGTCAACCGCTCACCGAGCAGGCCGGGCCGGACGCCGCACCGCTGCGGCTCGGCACCCGGCGCAGCGCGCTCGCCATGGCCCAGTCGGGCATGGTCGCCCGCGAGGTGACCCGGGTCACCGGGCGCCCCGTCGAGCTGGTGGAGATCACCACCTACGGCGACACCTCCCGGGAGGCGCTGGCACAGATCGGCGGCACCGGGGTGTTCGTCTCCGCGCTGCGCGACGCCCTGCTGGAGGGCCGGATCGACTTCGCCGTGCACTCCCTGAAGGACCTGCCGACCGCGGCCCCCGAGGGCCTGGTGCTGGCGGCCGTCCCGGAGCGCGAGGACTCCCGCGACGCCCTGGTGGCGTCCGAGGGCCTGGCCCTGGGCGAGCTGGTGGAGAAGCTGGCCGGGGCCGGGCGCACCGCCCGGATCGGCACCGGTTCGCCGCGCCGGATGGCGCAGCTGAACGCCTGGGCCGCGGAGCGCGGGACCTCGCTGGAGACCGTCGCGATCCGCGGCAACGTCGACACCCGGATCGGCTTCGTCGCCTCCGGGGAGCTGGACGCGGTCGTGCTGGCCACGGCGGGCCTGAACCGGCTCGGCCGCGGCGGCGAGATATCCGAGCACCTGGACCCCGGGCTGATGACCCCGGCCCCGGGCCAGGGCGCGCTCGCGATCGAGTGCACCGCCGGTGCCACCGGACTGACCACCGCCCTGGCGGCCCTCGACCACGCCCCCACGCGGGTCGCGGTGGCCGCCGAGCGTGCCCTGCTGGCCGCACTGGAGGCCGGCTGCTCCGCGCCGGTCGCCGCGCTGGCCACCTGGGGCCACGCCAACGAACTGCGGCTGGAGGGCGTGGTCGGCACCGTCGACGGCGCCACCCTGCTGAAGATGTCCGCCAACGGTCCGATCGTCCTCGACGAGACCGCCGTGCAGCAGGCGTCGGCCCTCGGCCACGCCCTCGCCGCCCGGCTGCTCGACGCGGGCGCGGCCACTCTGATGGGGGAGCGAGCCCGATGAGCCCCACCACCGCCACCGACAGCCCGTTCCCGGCGGACAGCCCGTTCGGACCCCCGCACGCCGCGGGCGGCCGCTGCACCTTCCTGGGCGCGGGTCCCGGCGATCCGGGGCTGCTGACCCTGCGTGCGGTCGAGGTGCTGGCCTCCGCCGACATCCTGGTCGCCGACCCGCTGACCGCCGCCGCGGTGCGCAGCCACTGTCCGGCCGGTGTGCAGGTGCACACCCCGGGCGCGGAGGGCTCCGCGGAGCTGGACCTGGCCCGGCTGGTCGCCGAGGCCGTGCAGGCCGGCAAGCACGTGGTCCGCACCGTCGACGGCGACCCCGGCCTGGACGGCTGCGCGGCCGAGGAGATGCTCAGCTGCGCGGGCGAGGGCATCCCGTTCGAGGTGATCCCGGGCGTCGCGCAGTCGGTCGGCGTGCCGGCGTACGCGGGTGTGCCGCTGCGCGGCGGCAGCGGGACGGACGTGCGCTTCGTGGACGGCGCCGCGCTGCTGGCGGGCACCCCGGTGGACCTGGGCGCCCCGGAGACCACCCTGGTGGTGCGGACCACCCTGGGCCAGCTGCCGGCCACCGCCAACGCGCTGGTGTCCAACGGCCGCAAGCCGGAGTCGGCGCTGAGCGCGACGCTGTCCGGCACCACGACCCGCCAGCGGACCTTCACCGCGACCCTGGCGACCATCGCGGCGGACCTCAAGGCGGCCCGGGTGCTGCCCTCGCCGGTCTCCGCCCCGGTGGACCCGGCGACCTCGGTGATAGCCGTGGTCGGCGAGCAGGTCGTGCACCGCTCGTCGCACTCCTGGTTCGAGACCAAGCCGCTGTTCGGCTGGAACGTCCTGGTCCCGCGGACCAAGGAGCAGGCCACCGGCCTGTCGGAGCAGCTGCGCTCGTACGGTGCGGTGCCGCAGGAGGTGCCGACCATCGCGGTCGAGCCGCCGCGCACCCCGCAGCAGATGGAGCGGGCCATCAAGGGCCTGGTCACCGGCCGCTACGAGTGGATCGCCTTCACGTCGGTGAACGCGGTGCGCGCCGTCCGGGAGAAGTTCGAGGAGTACGGGCTGGACGCCCGGGCCTTCGCCGGGATCAAGGTCGCCGCGGTCGGCGAGACCACCGCGCAGGCGCTGGTGGACTTCGGCGTGAAGCCGGACCTCGTCCCCTCCGGCGAGCAGTCCGCGGCCGGCCTGCTGGAGGACTGGCCGCCGTACGACCCGGTGTTCGACCCGATCGACCGGGTGCTGCTGCCGCGCGCCGACATCGCCACCGAGACCCTGGTGGCGGGCCTGGTCGAGCTGGGCTGGGAGGTCGACGACGTGACGGCGTACCGGACGGTGCGCGCCTCGCCGCCGCCGGCCGAGACCCGCGAGGCGATCAAGGGCGGCGGCTTCGACGCGGTGCTCTTCACCTCGTCCTCGACCGTGCGGAACCTGGTCGGCATCGCCGGCAAGCCGCACAACGTCACCGTGATCGCCTGCATCGGCCCGGCGACCGCCAAGACCGCCGAGGAGCACGGCCTGCGGGTCGACGTGATGGCCCCGGCCCCGTCGGCGGCCGCCCTGGCGCAGGCCCTGGCAGACTTCGGGGCCAAGCGCCGCGATGCCGCCGTCGCGGCCGGTGAGCCGGTCTACCGGCCCAGCGAGCGCCGTCCGGGCTCGCGCCGCAAGGCCCGCTGAGGCGCCGTCGAGCCCGCAGGACCCCGCCGGGGGCGGCCCGCCCGCCCCCGGCGCAGCACAACCGTTCGGAGAGAGAAGCCGTGTCCGCTGAATTCCCGTACGTCCGCCCGCGCCGACTGCGGTCGACCCCGGCGATGCGCCGCCTGGTCGCCGAGACCCGGCTGCACCCCGCGGAGCTGATCCTGCCGCTGTTCGTCCGCGAGGGCGTCCGCGAGCCGGTGCCGGTCTCCTCGATGCCGGGGGTCGTCCAGCACACCCGCGACACCCTGCGCAAGGCCGTGGTGGAGGCCGCCGAGGCGGGCCTGGGCGGGGTGATGCTGTTCGGCGTCCCTGAGGTCCAGGACGCGGTCGGCAGCGAGGGCACCAACCCGGACGGCATCCTGCAGCAGGCGATCCGCGACGTGGTCGCGGAGGCCGGCGACGCGCTGGTGGTGATGTCCGACCTCTGCCTGGACGAGTACACCGACCACGGCCACTGCGGCGTGCTGGCGGCGGACGGCAGCGTGGACAACGACGCGACGCTGGAGCGCTACGCGGAGATGGCCCGGGTGCAGGCGGACGCGGGTGTCCACCTGGTGGGCCCGTCGGGGATGATGGACGGCCAGATCGGCGTCGTCCGCCGGGCCCTGGACGAGGCCGGCCACCAGGACGTGGGCATCCTCGCCTACACCGCCAAGTACGCCTCGGCCTTCTTCGGCCCGTTCCGGGAGGCGGTCGGCTCCTCGCTGAAGGGCGACCGCAAGTCGTACCAGCAGGACCCGGCGAACGCCCGCGAGTCGCTGCGGGAGCTGGAGCAGGACCTCGCCGAGGGCGCGGACCTCGTGATGGTGAAGCCCGCGATGGCGTACCTGGACATCCTGCGGCAGGTCGCCGACGCCTCACCGGTGCCGGTCGCCGCGTACCAGGTGTCCGGCGAGTACGCGATGGTGGAGGCCGCCGCCGCGAACGGCTGGATCGACCGGGACCGCATGATCATGGAGACCCTCACCTCGATCCGCCGGGCCGGCGCCGGGCAGATCCTCACCTACTGGGCGATGGACGCCGCCGCCGCGCTGCGCGAGCGCTGACGGCCCCCGCCGTCCCGCCCCCCCCAGGACGGCGGCGGGACGGCGCCAGGACGACCGCACGGCCGAGGCCGGGCCCGATCCCCCGGGCCCGGCCTCCGTCATGCCGTCACCTCACCAGCCGGCGACGTCGGCGAAGCCCTCCTGGCCGCCGACCAGGTCGGTGGAGGTGGCGGCGCCCCACTCGTGGAAGCCGGCGACGATGCTGTCGGTGTGGGCGATGCCCCACCGCTCGCCGGCCAGGAACACCGGGTCGGCCGAGGCGACGAACTCGCCGCCGCCGACGACGCCGACGTGCGCGAACGCCGGAGTGGCGGCACCGGCCAGCGCCAGCGCGCCGGCGACGGTCAGGACGGCCTTGCCCAGCTTGCTCTTCATGGATCGGTCCTCTCTGCGGAACGGGTCCTGCGACTACACGTGATCACACGCCGCCGTGCCCGGAGCCCCTGCACGCGCCGGGCCGGCGGCCACTCACCCGAACGAACCGCACTCGGACGGCCCACCCGGGAGTTTCGATGCCTCGGATGCCCGGAGGGCCCGGGGGACACGTCCCCCGGGCCCTCCGGCCGTGCCGCGTCCCTGGATCAGCCGATCAGGTGCGAGATACCCGCGTCGCCCGAGGACTGGGTGTTCTGGCCGACGTTGCAGATCTGCTTCGGGGTGCTGTTGAGGACCGGGACCTCGACCGGCACCGCGACACCGATGACGGCGACGGCGATGTTGTGGACCTCCGGCAGGCAGACGTTGGCGTTGTCCAGGGTGTGGAAGTTCGGGCTGCCGTTGCCGTGGGTGCCGGTGGCGTTGGTGCCGCCGTTGCCCTGGACGGAGACGGCCGAGCCGTCCGAGTCGGCGATGGCCGCGGCGGAGCCCGCGGACATGGCGATGGCGGCGGCGGCCAGGCCGGCGGCGGCGAGGGACTTCTTGATCATTTCGGGTTTCCTCTCGGGGGTGAATCGGGGAGCGATTCGAAGGGTGGTTCAGGAGGGTGGCGCAGACGGGACGGAAGGTCAGCCGACGAGGTGCGAGACGCCGCCGTCGCCCTTGCTCTGGGTGCCCTGGCCAACGGAGCAGATCTGCTTGCCACCGCTGTTCGCGACCGGGACCTCGACCGGGACGGCCACACCGAGCACCGCGACCGAGATGTTGTGGATCTCGGGGAGGCAGATGTTCGGGTTGTCCAGGAAGTGGAAGTTCGGGCTGTTGTCCCCGTGCGTACCGGTGTAGTTGGTACCGCCGTTGCCCTGGAAGGAGCCGGCGGCGCCGTCCGCGTTGCCGATGGCCGACGCGGGGGCGGCGGTGGCGGCCAGTGCGGCAGCGGCCAGTCCGGCAGCGGCGAAGGACTTCTGGATCATGGGGAGATCCCTCTCTGAAATGCTCTTGGTTTCCGTGCGTACAGCGCGTACAGCACTCAGACCCGGTCTGCGGTCACTGACATTGAGATCAAAGAATGACGACCCGGAAGGTTACGGGGATTTCGGAAGATTTCCGGGAGGCGCTCCGACCAGCCCCTTTCCGGTCGGATTATTGAGCCGAACAGGTTAATCGGCGCAATGGTCACCCGGCTGGCTCGTTGAGGCAGATTGCGTTCGGCTGCGCCCTGCAGCCGGCGCACAGGGATCTCCAGTACGGACAGGCGGAACGGTGAAAAGCATGAAGTTCTCCAAGCGGGCCGGCGCGATGCTGCTGGCGGTCGGTGCGGGCATGGTCGCCTCCCAGGGGGCCGCGTCGGCGGCCGGGCTCACCCCCGAGCAGGTCGGGGCCCTGGAGGACCGGCTGGCCACCCAGCAGGTGCCGGTGGAGGTGCCGCTGACCCCGCTGGACAGCCGGATCTCCGGGGGCATCCCCAGCTCCCTGGTGATGCCCCCGGTGCCCGCCCACACCACCGGCGACGCCCTGCTCCCCGAGCGGCTGGTCCCGCCGCTGGGCACCGGCAAGGTCGGCCCCACGGCCAAGGCGGAGCTGCCGCTGCCGATCGTCGACGAGGCCGCCGACCTCGGCGAGCTGCTGGTCGAGGCGCCCGCCGCGCCGCTCAGGGCCGACACCCCCGGCCTCGGCCTCGGCAAGCCGCTCGCGCTCGCCCAGGACGGCACCGGACAGCTCGCCGACGGCAGCCTCAAGGTGGACGAGGTCGACCCGCGCCTGATCACCGGCGCGGTGCAGGCCGTGCCCGGCGCCAAGGCCACCCTCGGCAACGAGGACGAGCGGATCTCGGTGACCGACTCGGTCGAGAACCTGACCGCGACCACCACCGCGACCGCCACGGGCGTGCTCCAGCAGACCGCGTTCTGACCCCGCGCCGCCGGCCGAGCCCGGTGCCCGTCCGGACGGGCACCGGGCT